>CAMTOS010000042.1 GCA_947074195.1 uncultured Bacteroides sp. | reverse complement strand
GAAGAAACTTTCGTTTGCAAAAACGTTGACCCATGGGGTGGTTCTTACTATGTAGAAACTCTGACTGACGAACTTGCTGAAAAGGCCTGGGAACACATTCAGGAAATTGAAAAACTTGGTGGTATGGCGAAAGCTATAGAAACAGGTATTCCAAAAATGCGTATCGAAGAGGCGGCAGCACGTACTCAGGCACGTATCGACAGCGGTGCACAGACTATTGTAGGTGTGAACAAATATCGTCTTGAAAAAGAAGATCCGATCGATATTCTTGAAGTAGACAATACAGCTGTACGTAAAGAGCAGATCGAAAATCTGAAACGTCTGAAAGAAGGACGTGATGAAAAACAAGTTGAAAAAGCACTTCACGCCATTACTAAATGCGTGGAAACCGGCGAAGGCAACTTGCTTGAACTTGCTGTAGAAGCTGCACGTTTGCGTGCTACATTGGGAGAAATTTCTTATGCCTGCGAAAAAATTGTAGGTCGTTATAAAGCAATTATCAGAACTATTTCAGGCGTGTATTCAGCAGAAAGTAAAAATGACAGCGATTTCGCACGTGCTTGCGAAATGACAGCTGAGTTTGCAAAAAGAGAAGGCCGTCAGCCTCGTATCATGATTGCAAAAATGGGACAAGACGGTCATGACCGTGGTGCGAAAGTAGTAGCTACCGGTTATGCAGACTGTGGTTTCGACGTAGATATGGGACCATTGTTCCAGACACCTGCCGAAGCTGCCCGCGATGCCGTTGAAAACGATGTTCACGTAGTAGGTGTATCTTCACTTGCTGCAGGTCATAAGACTCTGGTTCCTCAAATCATCGAAGAATTGAAGAAATTGGGTCGCGAAGACATTATCGTTATTGCCGGTGGTGTAATTCCTGCACAGGATTATGAATTCCTGTATCAGTCGGGTGTAGCAGCTATCTTTGGTCCTGGTACTCCGGTTGCCAAAGCAGCTTGTCAGATTCTTGAGATTCTGAAAGACGAAGAGTAATATACTATAGTCTTTAATCCAAATAAAAAGCGGCTTTCCGATTTGTTTCGGAAAGCCGCTTCTTTATTTGTATTAATTGATCTAACAACCGGTGCATTAGGTTATGCACTTTAGTGCATCCATACATGCACTGTAGTGCATCAGGCTTTGCACTTTAGTGCATCCATATATGCACTATTCAAAAATAACCTTACCGGTTTTCAGATCGTAGATAGCGTTTACTACTGCAATCTTACCTTCATCGATTTTGGCTTTAACATGAGGTAATGCAGCAATCAGTTCGGTCTGATAGTTTACATTTGCAGTAATTGCATCGTTAAATGATTCTGGTTTACCTTTAAATTGTGGGATGCAGTCGGCAATCTTACCCACTAAAGAAGGAAGTTTACCCTCCAAAGCAGCTTGTTTCTCGCAAACCGGCTCATCACCTTCACAAGTTGAAGTTACAACCGCTTTAATTGCGCCACAGTTCGTATGTCCCATTACTACAACCAATTTCACATCAAGGTGATTCACGGCATAGTCAACACTACCTTGTGTAGAGCAGTCGACTACAGTATTACCTGCAGTACGAATCACGAAGATATCTCCAAAACCACTGTCAAAAAGAAGTTCAGCAGGGACGCGTGAATCAGAACAAGTAACGATAGCCGCAAAAGGCTCCTGTGAAGATTTCAGACTTTTTACATGGTCTTTATTTTGATTAGGCATTGTACGATTATCAGTAGTGAAGCGAGCATTTCCTGCTTTTAAAGCCTCGATAGCCTGTTGTGGTGTTTCTACTTTTGCCGTTGACTGTGCGTTTGTGATAGCACAAAAAGAAATTACTAATGCGATAAATGCAAATTTTTTCATCATGGTATAATTAGGTTTAGTTTAATAATTTACACAAAGATAGCAACTGCGAATAATTCAAAATAGTTAGCGTAATTTAATGATGGTTGTAATTTATGCAATTAAAATAAAATTATATAACACAAGATATAGTTTTAATTGAAACTGTTTTAAATTGTTATAATAAAAAAAGAGTAAAGAAACAATCGGAATTGTCTCCTTACTCTTTTCAGACTATAATCTATGAAATATGTTCTTTTTAAATAAACTCTACTTTACCAGAGTTAAGATAGAAAATGGCACCAACGATTTTGATTTTACCTTCTTCTTCCATTTCGTTCAGAATTTCGCTATCTCTGCGAATCTGTTTAATCATATTATCTACATTCTTTCTGGTCACATTTGCCAGAAATTCTTCAGAATCTGTATCTACATCTGCTACCATGCAGCTATCAATTGCAGGTCTGATTTTTGCCAGCATCTGTGTCATATTACCAGCTTCAACATGTTCTACGGCTGCATGAACTGCGCCACAATGTTCATGTCCCATCACTACAATCACTTTAGATCCGGCATGTTCGCAGGCATATTCCATGCTTCCAAGAATATCTTCGTCAATTACATTTCCGGCCTGGCGTGCTACAAAAAGATCGCCTGCACCTTTATCGAAAATAAATTCAACCGGTACACGAGAATCGATACATGATAAAACAATAGCTAAAGGGTTTTGACCCGCATCAGATGATTCTTTAATTTGTTCCAGCACATCGCGTTGAGTAGGATTCTTTTGTACGAATCTCTCATTACCTTCAATCAAAATCATGATCACAGAGTCAGGCGAAAGAGGTTCAACATCACTTTTTTTCAACACATGTGTTTCCATTACTTGCTCCTGAACACGCTCTTTTGTAGCAGGCGAACAGGCGAAAATTAATAATGCTGTCGATACAAGGGCAGCAAAGCTGAATTTTTTCATTTTACTATTTGTTTTAAACGGGAGGCAAAATTAGATAAAACCATAGCGCAGGTTCATTATAATTACAATAAACTTCAAAAAATGTTTAATAAAGCTTCGGAAATTAAGATTTCATAGGAAGAATGTAAATGAACATTTCTATTTCCTTTAATAATATATCGAATTGTTAGATGAACAATATTTATTCAAAAAATCTTATTCATTTATAACAGATTATTATTTTATCCTATATGAGAACGAAATCTTACTTCCATTCTGTGCGGGACTTGTTATCGACAAATTCCTCTGATGTTATGCTGACTCTTAAACCACTTGATCTGAACAGATATTTGGGTAAATGGTACGAAATAGCACGTTATACACTTTGGTTCGAGAAAGGTATGACGAATGTAACTGCTGAATATTTAAAAGATGAAACGCACGATTATATTAAAGTAATTAATAGTGGTCTGGCAAATGGAAAGATGAAACACATAGAAGGTAAGGCGTTTAAAGTACCTTGCAGTCATAACCGTAAATTACGGGTACAGTTTTTCTGGCCTTTTAAAGGCGATTACTGGGTATTCGATTTCGATGAGGATTATCAGTGGTCTGTTGTCTCAGACCGGAAAAAGAATAGTTTATGGATTTTGAGCCGGACCCCTGTGATGGACAATGAGATACTTGCCCGGATATTTGATAAATTAAAGAACAGTGGTTTCGATTTGGATAAGATTTATATGACTCCGCAAAACTAATTGTTAAAAGTTCTTCTTGTGTGGTAGATAGTTAGTATATTGCCACAGATATACATTTATTTGTGTAAATGTGTATTTGTATTAGTGAGATATATAATCAAAATAATATCTAAAGGTAATAAATACGACGTCTCTATGGAACAATTCTTTTCAGATCTAAGCTCTTTTTTATGGGGTTGGCCCATGATTATTTTACTGATTGGTACTCATCTGTTTTTAACGATAAAACTGAAGTTTCCTCAGCGTCATCTTTTTAAAGCCATTAAATTGTCTGTTGCCAAAGACAAGGATACACATGGCGAAGTAAGTCAGTTTGGTGCTTTGGTCACTTCGCTGGCTGCTACTATAGGTACCGGAAATATTATTGGTATGGCTACTGCAGTAAGTCTGGGTGGGCCGGGTGCTGTTTTCTGGTGCTGGATTACAGGTGTGTTTGGCATATCGACTAAATATGCTGAAGGATTGGTGGCTGTAAAATACCGGGTGACAAGAGAAAATGGTGAAGTAGCAGGCGGTCCGATGTATGCGCTCGAGAAAGGTTTGAATATGAAATGGATGGCCATACTTTTCTGTATTTTCACTGCTTTGGCAGCTTTTGGTATTGGTAATACGGTTCAGGCCAACTCTATTACAGTGATGCTGCAGAGTTCTTTCGATATTCCTGCATTATATATAGGTATAGCTTTATCGGTATTGGTGATGCTTGTTATTCTTTTTGGAATAAAGGGAATTGCCAATGTTTGTGGTACACTGGTACCTTTTATGGCCATAAGTTATGTGGTGGGTTGTGTCATTATCCTGATTCTGAATGCTGCCTATTTAAAAGAAACGATTCAGCTGATCTTCTCATCGGCTTTCACTTCTCAGGCTGCAGGTGGTGGTTTTTTAGGTTCAACGATTATTATAGCTTCTCGTTTTGGAATTGCCCGCGGATTGTTCTCTAATGAATCTGGTTTAGGATCGGCTCCTATTATTGCCGCCGCTGCTCAAACCCGCAATCCGGTACGCCAGGCGCTGGTTTCATCGACCGGCACGTTTTGGGATACGGTTATTATCTGTGCTTTAACCGGATTGGTATTGGTGAGTAGTGTTATCGCTCACCCCGATATAGACTGTACACACGGGGCAGCACTGACTAAAGCTGCATTCGATAAAATTCCGGTGATTGGTCCGGCAATTCTGACCGTTGGTATTGTTACATTTGCTTTTTCTACCATTCTTGGATGGTCGTATTATGGCGAAAAATCGATTGAATATTTAGGTGGACACCGTCTTATCATTGGCTATCGCATCGCCTGGGTTGCAGCCGTTTTCTTCGGTGCTATACTCGATATGGGACTTATCTGGAACATCTCCGATTGTATGAACGCATTTATGGCTATTCCAAACCTGATTTGTTTGTTATTGCTGACTCCGGTAATTATTAAAGAGACAGAATATTATCTTTGGGATGGACGCCTGGACGAAAAGCATGCGATGAATACAGCTAAAGCAAAAATCTAACGTTTAACGAATGATGATGGGAGGTCTTTCAGGCATAATTGTTGCATTGTAGCGACTTCTTGTATTAGTATTTATATTCATCCTCTTGTTATTGATGGCATCTTTTATGGTTTGTTTTAGAATACCACCAACATCAAAGCCTATTTGTGCACCATTATTAAGTTTGAAGTAGGGCATTACAATCGGATCGGTTTGCCAGCGACCTAAGTTCGGATTATAGTAGTGCTGTGCACCAAGTCCCATACCAAAATGATCGCCCATTTCTATAGTTAAATATCCGCCAAAGCTTTTGGAACTGTATAAATTACCGGTAGCATATAAACTCTTTCCAACGTAGTAGTTAGCAAAGGCATGGAAAGCGAGTATGTCATTAATCTGATAGAACATTGTGCCACCAATTCCAAAAGTTGCACTTGTATTACGCGGTACATTATATTTCACCGCATCAATTTGTCCGGTAAAATATAGCCTGTCGTTTACCCGATGAAAGTAAGTCACCGATGCAGTATTGATAACTCCCAATCCAATGAGGTTTTCCTGACTGCCACTACCTATCAAAGCACTGTTCCTGAATCCTTTTATTATCCCTCCTTTACTATATTCGCCCACATGAAGCGGCGCTTTTTCGGTAACAAAAACCGGATAATAGGTTTTCGAAATATCGAATTGGCGGATAAGATATTCCTGTTCAAGATTTGCAGATTTGGCAGGCTGCATAAGATATTCACGAAATTCTGATTTAGGGAAAAGGAAATCGGAAAAATCACCATAATTCAGATTGACAGTGTTTATTGAATCTTTATCAGTTTGAATTTCACTTTGTTGTGCAGAAGCATAACCGATAAACAATGCGAAAGCGATGAATGAGAGAGTCATTCGTTTTAAGGATAGAGTCTTCATCATGTAGTAGGTTAGTTTTTCTCAAAGATAGAGAATAATTGTATCATTAGTTTAAATAAAGGGATAAAAATCAGGGGATTTAACTATCGGATAAACTTTATTATTCATTCCTTTTCTTTAAAGCTTGATACAATCCATTCTCTTTTTTGTAACTTTGCCCGTCTTTTCAAAAATATAGATAACCAATGATAGTATGTATTGCCGAAAAGCCCTCTGTGGCTCGTGACATAGCCGATGTGCTCGGTGCAAAAAATAAAAAAGATGGATATATCGAAGGAAACGGGTATCAGGTGACCTGGACTTTCGGGCATCTTTGCACCCTGAAAGAGCCTCAGGATTATACACCACAGTGGAAATCATGGTCATTGGGAAGTCTGCCGATGATTCCTCCACGCTTTGGAATCAAGGTTATCAGCAACCCTACTTACGAACGTCAGTTTAAGGTGGTAGAAGGTTTAATGCAGAATGCCACAGAGATTATAAACTGTGGTGATGCCGGCCAGGAAGGAGAGTTAATTCAACGTTGGGTAATGCAAAAGGCCGGGGCGAAATGTCCCGTAAAACGTCTTTGGATTTCTTCGCTGACAGAAGAGGCGATACGCGATGGTTTTTCATCTCTGAAAGATCAGAAAGAATTTCAGCCTTTATACGAAGCAGGCTTGTCTCGTGCTATTGGCGACTGGCTTTTGGGCATGAATGCTACTCGTCTTTACACCATGAAATATGGGCAGAATCGTCAGGTGCTTTCTATCGGCAGGGTGCAGACACCTACACTTGCATTGATTGTAAACCGACAACTGGATATCGCTAACTTCGAACCACGCCAATACTGGGAACTGAAAACGAATTATCGCAATACTACTTTTTCGGCATTGATTCGTAAAAGTGATGAAGAAATGGCTGCCGAAGAAGAAAAGAATGGTGGGAAAGGTAAGAAATTAGAGAATCCCGGAATTGACCCCATTGGTAGTCGTGAAGAAGGGGAGGCTTTGATAGAACGAATCCGTGAATTACCTTTTGTGGTGACTCATGTGCAGAAAAAAGATGGCCGTGAGTTTGCACCCCGTCTGTTCGATTTAACCTCTTTGCAGGTGGAGTGTAACAAGAAATTCGGTTATTCTGCCGATGAGACGCTAAAGCTTATCCAGTCTCTTTACGAAAAGAAACTTGCTACCTATCCACGTGTTGATACAACATTTCTGAGTGATGATATCTATCCGAAATGTCCGAATATATTAAAAGGCTTGCGTGACTATGCACAGTTGACTTCTGTTCTAGAAGGTAAAGCTTTACCAAAATCAAAGAAGGTTTTCGATAACTCTAAAGTTACCGATCACCATGCCATAATACCTACCGGACAATATCCGCAGAACCTGAGTGATATGGAACGCAGGGTGTTCGATTTGATTGCCCGTCGTTTTATTGCTGCCTTTTACCCGGACTGTAAGATATCAACAACAACCGTATTAGGAGAGGTCGATCAGATCATCTTCAGAGTAACCGGTAAGCAGATTCTTGAACCGGGCTGGCGTGTGGTTTTTGCCAAAGAACCGATAAATAAAGAGGCTGCTGATGAGAACGAAAATGATGACGATCAGGAAGGTGTATTGCCTGCATTTGTAAAAGGTGAAAGCGGTCCGCACGTACCCGACCTGAATGAGAAATGGACACAACCGCCTCGTCCTTATACTGAAGCGACATTGCTCCGTGCCATGGAGACTGCCGGTAAACTGGTTGAGAACGATGAGTTGCGCGATGCCATGAAGGAAAACGGAATCGGTCGCCCGTCAACCCGTGCCGCAATTATCGAAACGCTTTTCAAACGTAACTATATCCGCAAGGAAAGAAAGAATCTGGTAGCCACACCAACTGGAATCGAATTGGTGCAACTTATCCATGAAGATTTGTTGAAATCTGCTGAACTTACCGGAATCTGGGAAAAGAAACTCCGTGAAATTGAACGTCGTACTTATGAGGCAAAACAATTTCTTGAAGAACTGAAACAGATGGTTCAGCAAGTGGTCTATAGTGTATTGTCTGATAACAGCAATCGCCGCATCACCATTCAGGAGAAAGAGACACCTGCACAAAAAGCTGCCGGTATTGAAAAAGCTGCCGGTGAAAAGAAGAAACGAACCCGAAAGGCTACCGGCGAAAAGAAAACAACAGCTAAGGCTAAAAAAGAAGAGAATCAGCCAGTCGTACCTCAAACGACAAATGAAGCTGCAAATCCTCAGAGCGATGAGATTGTAGGGAAAATCTGTCCCGTATGCGGTAAAGGTTTAATAATTAAAGGCAAAACCGCCTATGGTTGCTCCGAATGGAAGAATGGTTGTACTTATCGTCTGCCATTAAATAATTAAAAGATATCCATCCTGTTTGGAATCAGATTAATTCTGATTTTGGGCAGGATGTTCTTTATTTAAACCTTCCTGTTATTTCACAATATCTTTTCTGTTATCGTTTGTTTTTCACAGCAAAATAAGCGTATTTTGTCGATGATACCTCAAATAGTGAAAAACCTATGCTTAGCAAATATAAACTGAATCAACTCTACTTCAAAGATACACAGTTTGCCAATCTGATGACGCACCGTATCTTTAATGTTCTCCTTATCGCCAATCCCTATGATGCATTTATGCTGGAAGATGACGGCAGAATAGATGAAAAGATTTTCAATGAATATACATCACTTTCTCTCAGATATCCCCCCCGTTTTACACAGGTAACCAGCAGCAGTGAAGCCTTGTCGCAGCTCGAAGCCGTACAGTATGAATTAATTATCTGTATGCCAAGCACAGGTGAAACCGATATATTCGATATTGGCCGTCTGATTAAAGCTAAATTTCCGCATATTCCTATTGTGGTACTGACTCCTTTCAGCCATGGTATTACTGCCCGAATAGCCAACGAAGACCTCAATGCCTTCGATTATGTATTTTGCTGGTTGGGCAACACTGATTTATTACTCTCAATCATTAAGTTGGTCGAAGATAAAATGAATCTGGAACATGATGTGCTACAAGTGGGCGTTCAGGTTATTTTGCTGGTAGAGGATGGTATACGTTTTTATTCTTCCATTCTTCCCAATCTTTATAAGTTTGTATTAAAGCAAAGTCAGGAGTTTTCAACAGAGGCATTAAATGAGCATCAACGTACACTGCGCATGCGCGGGCGACCTAAAATTGTGCTTGCCCGTACTTACCAGGAGGCAATGCATATCTATGATCGCTATAAAGACAATATGCTTGGTGTCATTTCTGATGTTCGTTTCCCGTTAGTGCCTTATGGAGAAAAAGACGGATTGGCTGGCATTAAGCTTTGTGCCGAGATTCGCAGTCAGGATCCTTTTGTACCTATTATTATCGATTCGTCAGAGTCTGATAATTCTATATATGCAGTAAAATATGGTGCGACATTTATCGACAAGAATTCAAAAAAGATGGATGTCGATTTACGCCGTGCTGTATATGAAGATTTCGGTTTCGGTGATTTCATCTTCCGTAATCCCAACACAGGAGAAGAAATTGCCCGTGTAAGAAATTTAAAAGAATTACAGAATATTCTGTTTGCAGTACCGGCTGAATCATTTATGTATCATATCAGCCGGAATCATATATCGCGCTGGCTCTACTCACGTGCCATGTTTCCAGTTGCCGAATTTTTGAAAGCGATTACCTGGAATAGTTTGCAGGATGTTGATGCACATCGTCGCATTATTTTTGAGGCCATAGTAAAATACCGGAAAATGAAAAATCAAGGTATTGTCGCGATATTTAAGCGTGATCGCTACGACCATTATTCTAACTTTGCCCGTATCGGCGAAGGTTCTCTGGGCGGAAAAGGGCGCGGTCTTGCCTTTATCGATAATATGATAAAGAAGCATTCTGAATTCGAAGAGATAGAAAATGCGATGGTAGCTATTCCAAAGACAGTGGTTCTGTGTACCGATGTCTTTGATGAGTTTATGGAAATGAATAATCTCTATCAAATTGGCCTTTCCGATATGTCCGATGAACTTATTATGCGATATTTCCTGAAAGCCAAACTACCTGACGGTCTGGTCGAAGATTTTTTCACCTTCTTTGATGTGGTAAAATCACCCATTGCCATACGTTCTTCATCTTTACTGGAAGATTCACACTACCAGCCTTTTGCCGGAATCTATAATACCTATATGATTCCATATAGTGAAGATAAATACGAGATGCTTCGTATGCTTTCCGATGCTATAAAGGGAGTATATGCATCGGTCTATTTTAAAGATAGTAAGGCGTATATGCAAGCCACCTCCAATGTAATTGATCAGGAGAAGATGGCGGTCATTTTGCAGGAAGTTGTAGGTTCACAATATGGTGATCATTATTATCCTTCTATGTCGGGAGTAGCCCGTTCATTGAACTATTATCCTATAGGCGATGAAAAGACAGATGAAGGTATTGTAAATCTGGCCCTTGGTCTGGGCAAATATATTGTTGACGGGGGAGTAACCTTACGTTTCTCACCTTATCATCCGCGACAAATATTGCAGACTAGTGAGATTGATCTGGCATTAAAAGAGACGCAGACTCAGTTTTATGCCCTCGATTTAAAAAGTACATCAGAGAATTTTTCAATAGATGATGGTTTCAATTTGCTTAAACTGAAAGTAAAAGAAGCCGAAAATGACGGTTCCTTACGCTATATCGCTTCTACATACGATGCGCGTAACCATATAATTCGTGATGGCTTGTATCCGGATGGAAGAAAAGTAATCACGTTTGCCAATATTCTGCAGCATGATGTTTTCCCATTGGCACACATTTTACAATTGGTGTTAAAATATAGCGAAGAGGATATGCGTCGGCCAGTCGAAATTGAATTTGCAGCCAATTTAGGACGGAATAAGGATAAGGCTGGAACTTTCTATTTGTTACAGGTTAGACCTATTGTTGATAGTAAGCAATTGCTTGATGAGAATCTTAAAAATATACCACTGGATGATCTTATTTTAAGGTCGGAAAACTCTCTTGGACACGGAATTATAAACGATATATATGATATTATTTATGTAAAAACCGATGATTATTCGGCTTCTAACAATGTCGCAATAGCAGCGGAGATTGAAAAATTAAACAAGAAATTTCTGGATGAAGGAAAGAATTATATTCTGATTGGACCCGGTAGATGGGGAAGTAGCGATTCCTGGCTGGGTATTCCTGTGAAATGGCCCCATATATCGGCTGCCAGAGTCATTGTAGAGGCAGGTTTGACACATTATCGGGTCGATCCGAGTCAGGGAACTCATTTCTTTCAGAATCTGACATCTTTCGGAGTAGGATACTTCACTATTAATGATTTTATGCATGATGGAGTATATAATCAGGATTATTTGAATGGAATAATCCCATATGAAGAAACGACCTTTCTCAGACATGTGAAATTTGATAAACCAGTGATCGTTAAAATGGATGGGAAACGTAAAATTGGTGTCGTTTTGAAGCCGGGTTATTAGTACGTTTTTTAAGCTTCCTTTGTGAAATGATGTTCTGAATTTAATATTTAGAAACAAAAATCATGATTCTTTGCACGGATATTGTTCCAATTTCTATACGTTTGTGAGCAAATCTAAATATTTTTATTATAAACAAAGTGTAATGATCATGAATAAAATTCGTGTTTTTATGGCTTTTATCGTTGCCGGGCTTCTGATTTGTTCTTGCGATAAGGATAATCAGAATATGAGCAGCGAACAAGGAACATTGCGCATCAGCTTAGATGCAAGTTCCGAGCTTATTAATGTTGGAACCCGTGCTGACCAAGACGCGGCGTTCGATGTTGGCGATTTTACGCTCCAAATCTTTAAAGGATCTGACTCTATGGGAAGCTGGACATTTAGAGATTATGACACTAACCTGATCTATCCGTTCGGAAACTACCGGGCAGCAGCTTTTTATGGCGATATCAATGCTGAAGGATGGAATTTGCCTTACCTCTATGGTTCTACCGATTTTGTAATCAACAAAACTGAAGGTAATGAAGTGACAATTGTCACTGAAATTGCTAATTCAAAGTTTACTGTTGATTATACAGAAAACTTCAAAAGCTTCTTCGAAGAGTATAGTACTGTACTCATCTCATCATTGAGCAATGAAATATCATTCGGCTCAGATGAAGCACGTGAAGCATATGTGAAACCAGGTAACATCTCTTTCAAGGTTTCTGTTAAAAAGCAGGGTGCCTCTGATTTCGTAACATTGGCTGTTAATGCAGTTGAAGCATTACCAAAACATCTTTATAGGATGAAATTTGATGTTGATGCCGGTTCTGCACAGCTTATCGTGTCATTTACAGAAGATGTTGAAGAAGTAATTATCGATACTATCGATATTTCTGATGAATCTTTAAACGACCAGGCTCCATACTTTGTTATTACTGGTTTTGAATCGGGAGTATCTTTCGATGTGGTAAGCGGAATGTCTGCTGGCGAACTTAAAGCAATGCTAATGTCATTGTCGGGTATTGAATCTTGTGTTATGACTACAACTTCTGTTTCACTTCTTGAAAAAGGATGGCCTGCAAGCGTTGACCTGAATGCACTTACAGCAGAACAGAAAACAATCTTAACAAACTTGGGCCTGAAAGTAAGAGGTTTCGGTGATTCATCGGAAGGAGTTGCTGTAATCGATTTTACAGATGTGGTTCCAAATCTTGCATTTAACACTACTGACCCTGTTACAACAATAAGTTTGGTTGCTACTGATAAGAATGCCAAAGAAGCATCTACCGTATTGATTATTAATAGCACAAATGAATAAGTATCTTATTCCACGATTTAATTTATTAATTGTAGCAGAAAGAAACTAAGATATGAATAGAATATTTTTAATTTTTATAATAGCTTTCGCAACGGTGATTTCTTTTACATCTTGCGATAGAGAAGCTATGGTATTTGGATCACAAACTGAGAATCCAACTACGAATGGCCAGGGACAACTGAACTTATCTTCTTTGAAGATTGGGGTAAATGCAGCCGAAAGTGAAGTTCAGACAAGAGCAGGAGTTGACGTTACTAATTTTATAGTAAAACTTTATGATGAAAATAAAGTGACTCTTTTAAAAGAATGGAAATATAGTGAGATGCCCGAAGTTTTTGCTCTTAATGTGGGTACTTACGAAATTGATGTACTTTCGCATGAAGTGAATGAAGCTGAATGGGAAAAACCATATTACTACGCTACTCAGAAATTTGATATTAGCGCTGATACATTTACTGATTTAGGAACAATTACCTGCCGCTTGAATAATGTAAAGGTTACTATTGAATATGATGATGAGTTGAAAGCTGTAATGGGAAATGACATTAATGTGGCCGTTTCACTAAATCAGAATACAAAACTTGATTTTAATCAGACTGAAACACGTGCCGGTTATTTCAAAACTCAGAATGCAGAGAATAATGTATTATATACTTCATTTAAAGGTACAATTGCCGGTGAAATGTATGAAGTGAATAATTCATTCTCGGGTGTAAAAGCCGGTGAATACAGAAGAGTAGTTTATTCTTTGAAATCTTCTATTGGTGATATTGATGAAGGTGGTGTACCAACATTTATTATTAGTGTTGATGTTACTTGCTTCGTTGTTGATATGACTGTTGATGTTGATCCGGGTGCAGATGAAGGTATTGATGATTTCCCCGTTGCTCCGGACCCTGTAGATCCTGTAGATCCTGTAGATCCAACAGACCCAGAACCAACTGACCCGGAACCAACTGATCCTGAAAATGCCCCTTCAATTGTAGGTACAAGTTTTTATGGTGCGCCATTTGATATTGATCAAAGCTTGATTATTCCTGGTCAGTGCGAACTGATTGTAACTTTATTTGCTCCAGATAAAATAGCTAATGTAGAAGTAACAATTGATTCAGATACACTTACACCAGATATACTCGGAGAAGTGGGTTTGACTGATGAATTTGACTTGGCTTATCCAGGTGATTATGCTACAGGATTGAGTGGACTTGGCTTCCCAGTAGGTGATGATGTAATCGGACAGACTGAATTACTGTTTGATATTTCGCAATTCACTGAATTATTAGGAATTTATGGAGCGGCTACTCATCACTTTATTATTAAAGTTACCGATCAGAAAGGTGCTTCTGTTACTAAAACATTAACATTAATCTCTGAATAAAGATGAAAAAAATATTTTATTATATACTTCCCTTATTGTCTGCATTCGCTTTTGTTGGATGTTCTGAACAAGATGATCTTTTTAGCGGTGAGGGAAACGTAAATCTTAATGTAAACATAAAGAATAGCGTTACTGTAGAGAACACACGCGCTGAATTGACTGATGAAGAACAAAACTATTTGAAATCAATCTGCCGTTTACGTTTGTACAATGGTGATGGCGTATTAATTCGTCGTTATGAGGATTTCAATACAGTTCCGAATTTATTGAAGTTAAACACAGGTAGCTATTCAGTTCGTGTCACAGCCGGTGATTCTGTAGCTGCATCGCGCACACAGAAATTCTATGAAGGTATCGAAACATTTAACATTACAAGAGGTGTAACTACTCCGGTAAATGTGAATTGTAATATCCTCAATACTTTGGTTTCTATCACTTTTGATGAATCATTGTATGATATGTTCAATGATATCGAAGTAAAGGTTTCAACATCAACTGGTGAGTTGGTTTTCACTCCTGAAAATGCAGATTCAATTGGTTATTATATGATTCCTGAAGATGCAGAAATTACATGCCTGTTTGATGGTAAAACATTGACTAATACATCGTATACTAAAGAAGATAAGATTCTTGAAGCTAAAAAAGCAACTCATTATAAGTTGACTTATAAATATTCTTCATCATCTTCTTCTAATACGGGTGGTGGTGCTTTGGATCTTGATGTTATCGAAGAACCTATTGTTACAAATGAAGAAAATATTGTGATCTATCAACGTCCTCAGATTAATGCATATGATGCAGAAAATCAGGAAATTGATATGGATGCACCTTATTCTATCCAATTCAATACAACTACATCTTTATCAATGTGGGCAAGCACTTCATGTTCAATTACTGAAATGACACTTTCATCTGATGAATTTGCTGCTTTGGGTATTACATCTCCGATTTATAGTTTGATGAGTGAAGAATCTATTACTTATCTGGCTGAACAAGGCATCGTCGTAACAAAGAGAAATAATATTGATAACTCAGTATGGGGTGTGAGATTCTCTCAGGCATTTATCAGTAAAGTTTCTGAAAACGAAGGTAATTATACATTTAAAGTTTCTATAACCGATAGCAAAGATCAGACTACTGAACGTGGTTTGACCATTAAAGTTACCGGTACCGGAATTGCTACAGTAGATCTTGATGAAGCTTCTGTATGGACAAATCGTGCTACTCTTCTTGCAACAGTGAACGGTAATCCTTCTTCTGAAGTGTCATTCCGTTATCGCATTGCAGGTTCATCTGATGAATGGCAAACTGTAGCGGCTACTGCTAATGGTAGTAATATCAGTGCTGAAGTTACCGGTTTAGAAGCAAATACTTCATATGAATACCAGGCTGTCGATGGTGATGACATTTCTGTAATTGTTTGCACATTTACAACTGAAGCTAAATCTCAGCCTGAAAATGCAGGTTTCGAAGGATGGCACAAACCTAATAAAGCATGGTTGCTTTATGCAGAAGGTGATAATATGTGGTGGGATTCTGGTAATCACGGATCTTCTACAATGAATAAAAATGTGACTGAACCAGGTACAGATTATCTGCATAGCGGAACTAGTTCGGCAAAATTATCGTCACAATTTGTGGGTATTAGTATAATTGGTAAATTTGCTGCGGGTAATGCCTTTGTAGGCCAATATCTTAAGACAGATGGAACTGATGGTATCCTTGGCTGGGGCCGTCCTTTTGCAAGTCGTCCCACTAAATTAAGAGGTTATATCAAATATATTCCTGGTGAAGTGAAATATTCTAAAGTGCCAGATAATATTGATTTCCCAATTGGATCTACTGATATAGGATCTGTATTTCTTGCAGTTGGTGACTGGGCAGGTGAAGTGTATGATGGAGTAACATGGCCTGTTATTATCAAAACGAAAACCTCAGAAAGACAGTTATTTGATCCGGAAGGCGAAGGCGTAATTGCTTTTGGTAGACAAGACTTTACTACTTCAACTCCTGGCGAAGGATTAGTTGAATTTGAAATTCCGTTAGATTATTATAGTTTAGACCGTAAGCCAACTGCTATTATAATTGTAGCATCAGCCAGTAAATATGGAGATTATTTCTCTGGTGGTAATAGTACAATGTGGTTGGATGATTTAGAACTTATATACGAATAAAATAGATCTGTGGTAAAAAAGACCTTATTATTTCTAATTCTTGGCCTGTGCATGCTCCAGCATGTACAGGCTCAAGAATTTAAGCGTAAAATAGAACTGACAACATTTGTACCCAAAGGGCAGTGGATATTGGGTAGTTCAGTATCTTTCTCAGAGCATAACGAGAAAAACTATCAGTTTTTAATAGTAGATAATATCAATTCCGATGGATATACTTTCAAAGTAACCCCTATGTTGATGTATGCTTTTCGCGATAATCTGGCGGGAGGTGTTAAAGCAAACTACAAACGTTCGCTTATCAAGCTTCAGAAAGTAACGATAAACGTCGATGAAGACAACTCTTTTGATTTAGATGATGCATACAGGCTATCTCACTCTTTTGGCGGGATGGCTGTTCTGCGTAATTATATCAGCCTCGGAAGCAGTCGCCGTTTTGGACTCTACTGCGATATTCAGGTTGAATATGCCGGCGGACAATCAAAGCTGGTTACCGGTAATAATGAAAGTGTAACCGGTACTTATGCAACAAACAAAGATTTTAATATTGGTGTAGCTCCGGGTATGGTAGCATTCATCAATAACTACACTGCAGTAGAAGTAAGTGTAGGAGTATTAGGATTCAATTTTAGTAAAACCCGACAAGTCACCGACCAGGTATATATCGGAGAAAGATCTCTTAATACGGCAAATTTCCGTATTAATATATTCTCCATTGGATTGGGACTTTCATTTTATTTATAAGACGCGGACATGAAAAATTGGATCAAAACACTATATGTATTTATTGGTTGTATTCTGTTGAGTAATACAACATTTGCACAAGAAGCATATATGGATACTATCCGCAACCGGTGGGGTGCTGATTCTGTATATGTTAAAGTCATCCGCGATACGGTTTGGATGGATAAAAGCCAGGAACCGGCTCCAACGGATGTTATTATTTCGAAAGCCTATGGTCGTTTCGACAGACGCATATTGAATTATCGCTTTATTCCTAAAAATAACTGGATTGGTGGTATTACTTTTTCTTATGCAAACTTCGAAAGTGATGATAGTCGTTTATTGCTTTCACTATTAACAGATTTCGATTGCAATGCCAGAACACTTTCTGTAAAACCTTTCTTTGGATATGCCATAAGGAATAATGTGATAATGGGGGTTAAATTTGGATATAATCATACCAGTGGTACATTAAACAATATATCTTTGGAAATAGATGATATTGACTTTTCTCTGCATGATATGAAATATGCAGAAGATTCTTACTCTTTCGCCATATTCCACCGTTCTTATGTCGGTCTCGATAATAGCCGAAGATTTGGTTTGTTTAATGAAACATCTTTGGGTTATAATAAAGGAAATTCCAGATTTACTCGTCTTTATGATGGTGAAGTAAAATCTACAGAAGGAGTTCTACACGAGATCACTGTCGGACTGAATCCGGGTATCTGTGTTTTCATCATGGAAAACGTTAGTGCAGAGATTTCATTTGGTGTGGCAGGTTTTAAATATCGCCGCGAAAAGCAAACAAACGAACTTGGTGAAATTGGACGAAGCCGTAATAGTGGTGCAAA
This sequence comes from uncultured Bacteroides sp., assembly GCA_947074195.1. GTDB lineage: Bacteria > Bacteroidota > Bacteroidia > Bacteroidales > Bacteroidaceae > Bacteroides. Next base: position 6,804 of record CAMTOS010000042.1, on the reverse strand, counting down.
TTTTAAAATCAACATTCTGAACATAAATATCGGAATAACAGCTTGTTTCTAATGAATAGATTTAATAAAAGATATTATTTAAAGGTTATCTCTTTAGTATTACCTGCTTTAACTTTACTCTTTATGCAGTCTTGCATAAAGAATGATATTCCATATCCCAATATACAGCTTAATATTACAGATTTTGCAGTCGATGGGATGATTGGAAGACCTGTCATTTCAAATGATGATAAAACCATAACTCTTAATGTGGCTGATACGGCTAATATTAAGAATATCAGAGTTTCTGTTTTCCGGATAACTGACGGAGCTACCGCTTCTTTATCAGCAAATACCTATATCGATTTATCGCGTTCGCACTGGGTAACTCTTTCTTTGTATAAAGATGAATACTGGAAAATCACTGCAACTCAGGAAATAGAACGCTCTTTCAGAATAGAGAATCAAGTCGGAACTGCTTCATTCGATGCTGAAAATAAAGTTGCATATGCCAACATTCTTAAACCGGAAGATGTCTTTACCCCCAATATAAAAATATCGTTGACCGAACTTAAATTAGGACCAACCGGCTCAACAATAAATAATATCAGAACTACAACTCCTGATGTTACGTGGAAATGGGAAAATAACAACTGGCATACTACCGTAATGGTAGATTATAAATATTTTGATGAACCACAGGAGTGGACATTATTTATATTTCCAACAACTTCTGTTGTTAATACTGTAAGTGCAGATGCCTGGGTAAACATTGCCTATTTACATGGAGAAGGTCAGGAAGGTGCAGCTCATGGATTTGAGATTCGCGAACAATATACAGAGGAATGGACAACTGTTAATCCGGCTTCAATTGTATCAGAAAGAGGATCATTCTCTGCTCGTGTTTCTGGTTTAAAAGCTGAAACATCATACGTATTCAGAGCTGTATCAGGCGAAGATAAAGGACCTGAACTAACCTTCACTACAGGTGTGGCTGTACCGTTGACAAATGCCTCTTTTGACAGATGGCATAAAGTTGGTAAAGTATGGAATCCATGGAGTGAAAATGAAACCCCTTTCTGGGATTCAGGAAATGATGGTGCAACAACATTAGGTGAGAGTAATACACAGCCAAGTGAAGATCTTGCTCCGGGTGCTCCTGCTGGCTCTTATTCGGCTAAACTTGAATCGAAGTTTGTGGGTATTGGTACTATCGGAAAATTCGCGGCAGGCAACTTGTTTGTTGGTGAGTTTAAAAGAGTTGATGGTACGAATGGCGTACTCGATTTTGGTAAACCATTTACTGCACGACCAACAAAACTGAAAGGTTATTATAAGTATACAACTGCTCCTATAAATTATGCTTCAACTGAGTATGTTGATTTGAAAGGTAAAAATGACACTTGCTGTATTTATATCGCTCTTGGTGATTGGGATGAATGTGTAGAGATCAGAACCAACCCGAAAAATCCTAAATATTTTGATAAAGATGATCCTAATATAATTGCTTATGCTGAATTTACAAGCGGACAGTCTGTTACACAATACACACCGTTCGAATTAAAACTGGATTATCGTTCAACAAGCCGGGTACCGAAATATATTATTGTGGTTTGCTCAGCGAGTAAGTATGGAGATTTCTTTACCGGAGGTGCCGGGTCAGTATTATACGTTGATGAATTTTCTTTAGAATATGATGATTAAAAAGTTTATAAACAGCCAGTCGCTTTTCTTTGTTCTTTTATGTTTATCTGCATCCGTCTTTACTGCATGTTATCAAAATGATGATCTGCCGGTAATGGAGGAAGGAGAAGGATATTTGTCTTTAAGAAATGTTGAAATATCATTCGAAACAAATGAAGTTTCAACCCGTTCTTCAATTCAGTTCCCTTCTGTTAGTGAATTGACCATTCAGATAAAAAATGAAAGTACAGATGAGATTATTGTGTGCAATCCAAACACTACAACCTATAAACTCGATCCGGGTTCTTATCTGATTTATGCTTCTTACGGTGAAGATGTTTGTGGAACTACACCTTATTTATACGGGGAGACGTCATTTACAATTCAGCGTGCTGCAACGACTAATGTTAGTCTGACTGCTTCTTTGGCCGGTGCAATTGTTCATCCGGCTATATCGCAGGATTTACTGTTGCATTACGCATCTTATCAACTTTCTGTTAACGATAATAATTCATTTTATGAAGTAAATAATGATGAGGATTTCTATGTTCCGGCCGGAAAGAATTATACACTGAATTTCTCGGGAACAAATCAGATAGGTGAATCCAATTCTACTAACTGGAATCTGAATGGTTTAAAACCAAAAACACGATATGTAATAAACTGTAATCCGGTTTTGCCTTCTTTCGTATTGCCTGAACAGCAGGAATACAATGCCTGGAGTAAGTTTATCTATATCAACCCGATGACCGCTTCGGATATGCTTTCAATGCCTGAAATGGCCGATAAAGTAATCTCGAATATTGTGTATGAAGCATCTTCAAACGGAACGGATTGGACTCCTGCCACCTTTGAAAATAATAAATGGGTGATTAAAGGTTTGAATCCTTCTACTACTTATACTCTGCGCTCACGTTTTGGCGAAGTTTTAAGTTCGAACACATATACTTTGACTACTGAAAATGCTCAGTCGCTTCAAAATGGCGATATGGAAAGCTGGACGGAAACAAAAGTGTATGGTGGTAACGGGACTTTTAGTGGAGCAATTTACTGCGATTATGTGACCGGATGGGCTACGCATAACGAAAGAACAATAAATGGTGCAAGTGGTGCAAGTGGTTTTAATAATTATGGAGTAAACTGGAGATGGTGTTCAAATACAGTATGGACTACTGATTGTACGAATGGTAGCAAAGCAGCAGAAATCATAACTATGGCTTTTTATAATAAAAAAGTAGTAGGTGCATGGTCTCGAAGTGAAGTACTAAGTTATACAAAAAATAATGGTACTGTACATCATGGTTATCTCTTCCTTGGTACTTATAATTTGAGCTCTGATTCTTATACATTAGGAGTTGCACATGCCTCTCGTCCTGTAAGTTTATCTTTCGATTATAAATATGCGCCTATTGACAACGATAACTGTGTTGTCAAAGCTATTGTTTATGATGAAAATAATACTGAGATAGCTACTATCGGAGAATTTAACTCTGGTCAGCAGGATAACTATCAAACCAAAACGATTACTTTCGATTATAACGATATGGCTGCAAAGGCTGCTTATGTAAGCGTTTTCTTTCAGTCGGGACAAACAACCGATATAACAAATATGGTATTATCTGAGGGCAGTTATACAATAACACCGTTCGTTCGCGACAGAGTCATAGGCAGTGTTCTTAAAATCGATAATGTAGTATTGAATTATGAATAACCCTCAAACACTGAAATAATAAATCTATGCGTACAATAAAGAAAATATTATATATCCAGCTTATGGCAATGCTAATGATTGCCTGTAATAATGCTACTGCCGATGAAGAAACCGGATATGGTCAGGTATCTCTCGCGGTAAGTACATCTGCTGATCTCAGTGTGACTACCCGTGCAGCTACCGATGCCGAACTTGCTGACTATAATATAGCGGTATATCAAAACGGAAAAGAGGTGATGGCACCGGTAAAATATAGCATACTAACGAACGGAACCTTTACAATGAAAGCTGGTACCGGCTATACTGTTACTGCTGAGAGTTGTACCACTGCTGAGGCCGAAGCTGTTAATGATAACTGGGGACAATTCAGAATAGCCGGAGAAAGCAATCCTTTTACAGTAGTTGAGGGCGAAGTTGTTCCGGTAGCTTTTACATGTACCATTCAGAATGCAAGAGTTAACTTTGCTTATGATCAGTCTTTTACAAACCTGTTTACTGATTTTTCTGTAACCGTAAATAAGCCATCTAATCTCGATCGTTCTCTGGTTTTTGATTCTGAATCGACATTCAACTCAAAATCGGCTTTTTTCAATCTTGATTCTGGTTCAAAGATGAACTTTACGATTAATGCAAAATACAATGGAAAAGATCGTGTCGTTACCGGCTCAGTCGATATGAGTCCGGCTACCTGGTATCGTATCACCGTAAGCAGTTCGGGTGAAGGACAGATTTCTTTTTCAGTCAATATAGATGATTCTATCGATGATAGTAATCATGATGTGTCTATAAATCCCTATGGATAAAACGAATGAAAAGCATCAAAAAAGCCCTGAGGAATTTTATCTTCAGGGCTTTTTCGTACATTCTGATTCTTTATTTTTTGTTTCGTTTATTCAGTGATTTCACTACAGGTATAAATACCAGTGCACCCGACATTAATAGCATTAATATCACCGGTCCATCAAGACGCTCGGCACCAACAATCACAAAATAAGCAAGGATGACCCAGAGAAGTACTATGCATACGATCTGGGACATTGACAAAGGTTTCTTCATTTATTTATCTTTTTCTTTTCAACAATAGCATCGATTACGGCAACGGCTGTAATATTCACTATATCGCGAACCGAACTTTCGAAGTCGGTGAAATGGATAGGTTTATTCAGCCCCATTTGAATCGGACCAATGAATTCTGTATCGGCATTCATCATCTGCAAAAGCTGATAACCTGCATTTGCCGAACTCAGATTCGGGAAAACCAATGTGTTAACATCCTTATCTTTCAAGCGGCTAAACGGATACTTCGAATCTCTTAATTCACGATTCATTGCAAAGTTAACCTGCATTTCGCCATCTATCAACAAATCGGGGTAATCTTTTTGCATTATTTCAACCGCTTCATGCACAATTGCCGGACTTCCGACCTGATCTGCACCAAAATTCGAATAACTTAACATGGCTATTGCCGGCGTATGATTAAAAAAGCGCACCGTTTTATCGGCAAGTTTTGCAATATCCACCAATGTATCAGTACCCGGATGACGGTTAATCAGCGTATCGGCAAGGAAGTAAGTTCCCTTTTTGGAGTTGAGAATATGCATTGTGCCGAAATGTTTAAACCCGGGTTGGATGCCAATCACCTCTTTCGCCACTTTAATGGTATTGCTGTAGCGGGTGTAAAGTCCGGTTATAAATGCATCAGCATCATTTGTCTCTACCATCATCATGCCGAAATAGTTTCGTTCGAACATCTTATCGTTGGCCTCTTCAAAAGTAAAACCTTCTCGTGCCCGCTTTTCTGCAAGGATGTGCGCATAACGTTCGCGTCTTGCCGCTTCATTGGGATGGCGCAGATTTACGATTTCTATGCCTTCCAGACTCAGATCCATTTCGGCAGCCATGCGCGCAATGGTCTCATTGTTTCCTAAAAGAATAGGGTAGCAAATACCCTCTGATTTTGCTTCCACAGCAGCCTTCAGCATATTGGGGTGAGTACCTTCGGCAAATACGACTCTTTGCGGATTGCGTTTAGCAGTATCATGCAACTGGCGTGATAGTTTCGATTCATATCCCATCAGTTCGCGCAGATGAATACAGTACGCATCCCAGTCCTCAATATTCTGTCGTGCCACACCGCTATCCATGGCAGCTTTGGCAACGGCACAAGATACCACGGTAATCAGACGCGGGTCCACTGGTTTAGGAATGAAATATTCGGGTCCGAAGGTGAAGTTGTTTACCTGATACGCCTCATTAACCACGTCGGGCACTGGTTGTTTGGCCAGTTCGGCAATGGCATGAACCGCTGCAATCTTCATTTCTTCATTGATTGCCGTTGCGTGTGTATCGAGTGCGCCACGGAAAATATACGGAAAACCGATGACATTATTAATCTGATTGGGATAATCAGAGCGTCCGGTAGACATCAGAATGTCGGGACGGGCAGCCATCGCATCTTCATAAGAGATCTCAGGCGTCGGGTTGGCAAGGGCAAACACAATAGGCAGTGGTGCCATGCTTCTGACCATATCTTGCGACAATACATTTCCTTTTGATAATCCAAGGAAGACATCAGCCCCTTTAATGGCTTCTGCCAGTGTATGTATATCGGTCCGGTCGGTTGCAAAATAGCTTTTTTGCTCGTTCAGATCCTTCCGTTCTTTATTGATCACTCCTTTACTGTCGAGCATCACAATATTCTCGCGCTTTGCACCAAGAGCAATATAGAGTTTCGTACACGATACCGCCGATGCGCCTGCACCATTGACGACAATCTTTACTTCGTCTATTTTCTTACCTGCTACTTCGAGCGCATTCAGTAATCCGGCACTCGAGATAATGGCTGTTCCGTGCTGGTCATCATGCATCACGGGTATATCCAGCTCCTCTTTCAGTCTGCGCTCAATTTCAAAACATTCAGGTGCTTTGATATCTTCCAGATTGATACCACCGAAGGTCGGCGCAATGGCTTTAACGGCTTCAATAAATTTCTCGGGATCTTTTTCGTTGACTTCAATGTCGAAAACATCGATTCCGGCATATATCTTAAAGAGTAATCCTTTGCCTTCCATCACAGGCTTACCGGCCAGTGCACCGATATCGCCCAAACCTAACACGGCTGTACCGTTAGAGATCACTGCAACCAGATTTCCTTTGGCAGTATATTTATAGGCATCTTCGGGATTTTTCTCTATTTCAAGACAGGGTTCGGCAACACCGGGAGAGTAGGCAAGTGATAAATCGTTTTGTGTACTGTAAGGTTTTGTCGGGATAACTTCTATTTTTCCTGGTTTGCCCTGCGAGTGATAGAGCAGAGCAGCTTCTTTTGTGATTTTCGCCATAGATTTGATAAATTAGAGTTGTTCTATAGATGGCAAATGTAACAAATTAGCTTAGAAATCGTAATGAATTATACTTAATTAAGAATAGAT
>CAMTOS010000041.1 GCA_947074195.1 uncultured Bacteroides sp. | reverse complement strand
ATACTTACGAAACAATATGGCAAGAAGCATGAAGAGGTAGCCAAAGTTTTATTGAACCTCAGTTATACGTATGAGCATCTGGGCGATTTTACCAAAGCGTTGAAATATGGAAAGCAAGCCTTAAAAATGCGTGAAGAGATATTGGGTACTGAACATCCCGATACAGCTACCAGCATGAATAATATAGGACTTATCTATTTCGAAAAAGGTGAATTGAGAAAAGCAAATGAATATTTCATGAAGTCTCTGATCATTAGAAAGAAGGTGTTGGGCGAAGAAGATGGAGATACAGCAGTCAGCTATAACAATGTGGGACTGGTTTTCTTTGAGGAAGGTAACTACACAAAAGCGCTCGAGAATTATGAAAAATCTTTAGCTATAAACCTGAAAGTCTTTGGAGAATATTATTCCAACACAGCACTTAATTATCACAATATTGGTTCAGCACAAGAATACCTTGGTAATTATCCTGTAGCAGAAGAGTATTATCAAAAAGCTCTTTCATGCAGAATTCACATTTACGGAGATGACCATACCGAAGTGGCAGAAAGTTATAATTGCCTCGGTGGGTTGAACTATAGTCTGTCAAAATTAGATACAGCACTTGATTTCTATCAAAAAGCAGCCAATATTCGCGAACGTATATTGGGCAAGTATCATCCGCAGACAGCTACCTCTTACAATAATATCGGGTTGGTCTATGATTATAAAAATGATTTCGATACGGCTTTGATCTATCTTGAAGAGGCTCTGAAAATAAGAAAGAAAGTACTTGGCAATGAGCATTACGAAACCGGAAACTCATACAATGCCATCGCATGTCTTTACGAAAGAAAGACTGAATTCAAACTTGCCATGAAGTTTTATCTGAAAGCTCTGAAGATTATTGAGGTTTCGCTGGGTAAGTTTAATCCTACCATTGCTAATATCTACCTTAATCTGGGTACAATGTATTTCTATCACAATGATAATTCCAAAGCCATATTATTGTCTGAAAAAGGAATAGAGATTATTGAAAAGATATTCGGAAAGAAAAATGAACAAACTTATACTGCTTATTCCAGAATAGCGTCTTTATATGCTAATACTAATGAATATAGCAAAGCCGTTTTCTATTATAAGAAGTTGATTCCTATTGAAAAGAAGATTTATGGTAAAGACCAGCTGATTACAGGGCAAAGTTATAGCGACCTGGGTAATTGCCTGATTAATCTTGGTGATTTTGAAGGTGCGCAGTCTTGTTTCAAAAAGGCTCTTGCCATTAAAGATCAGTATTATGAATATGGACACCCGGATTTAGTAGAACTCAAAAAGAATATTCATATCCTGAAAGGTGTGCTTCTATTAAAAGGAATACCCCGGAGAAAAAAGTAATTCCCCGGGGCATTCCTGCATTTATAAATATTGCTATAATCTATTATTGGATTGTAGCAATCAATTCTTCACAATCTACAAGCTTCTGCTCGCCAGTTGTCATATTTTTCAACATCACTTTACCTTCTGCAAGTTCAGTTTCACCGATAATTGCTACAAAAGGGATGTTTTTATTATTAGCGTAAGTCATCTGCTTCTTCATTTTGGCTGAATCAGGGAAGATTTCCGAGCTAATTCCTGCAGCACGTACTTTCGATAATAAAGAAAGCGCGAAAGCAGCTTCTTTCTCACCAAAATTCACAAACAGAAGTTTAGTAGAATTGCTTGTTTCCTGCGGATATAGTTCAAGTTGATTCAATACATCGTAAATACGATCTGCACCGAAAGAGATACCAACTCCCGAAATGCCAGGCATACCAAACACACCCGTCAGGTTATCATAGCGGCCACCACCGGTGATGCTACCAATCTGTACATCAAGCGCTTTAACTTCGAAGATAGCACCCGTGTAGTAGTTCAAACCACGTGCAAGAGTCAGGTCGAGTTCGATTTCATTTTTCAAGCCCATTGTTTCGAGGGTATTCAGAATAAATTCACTCTCTTCTACCCCTTTGATACCAATCTCTGAAGCAGCAAGGACCTCCTTCAATGTTTGAAGTTTTTCAGAATTTGTACCACTCAACAAGATAATAGGCTGAAGTTTCTCAATAGCCTCATCGCTTATCTCCTTTGACTTCAGTTCTTCATTTACTTTATCAAGTCCGATCTTATCGAGTTTATCGATAGCAACAGTGATATCTACAATCTTATCTGATTCGCCGATGATTTCGGCAATACCAGAAAGAATCTTGCGGTTATTAATCTTGATAGAAACACGGATACCGAACTTACTGAAAACAGTATCAATAATCTGCATCAATTCTACTTCGTTCAGCAACGAATCGCTACCCACCACATCGGCATCGCATTGGAAGAATTCGCGGTAACGACCTTTCTGTGGACGATCAGCACGCCATACAGGTTGAATCTGGTAACGTTTAAAAGGGAACGAAATTTCATCACGATGCATCACAACGTATCGCGCAAAAGGTACAGTCAGGTCATAACGTAAACCTTTCTCACAGAATTTGCTGGCTGTTTTTGCGGCATTACGCTCCAAAAGTTCTTCGTCAGAAATTCCTTTAAAGTAATCGCCTGAATTCAATATTTTGAAAAGAAGTTTATCGCCTTCTTCACCATATTTGCCCATCAGCGTAGATAGAAGTTCCATCGATGGAGTTTCGATTTGCTGGAAACCATATAAATGATAAACTTCACGAATGGTATTGAATATATAGTTACGCTTTGCCATTTCTACTGGCGAAAAGTCTCTTGTTCCTTTCGGTATACCTGGTTTTGCTGCCATATTAATTTGATCAGTTATTTATTATAATTTGCAAAGCTACAGCTTTTTATTGAGACACAAAAAAACGGATAAGAAAACCTTACCCGTTCATTCTATATTATATCGTCAAAATTAATCTCTGCGACCCATAAAGATCATAATGTAGTAGATTAATGTAGCTAGTGAACTCAGTGCCGCTACCACATACGTATAAGCTGCCGAACGAAGTGCACTCACTGCATATTGATGATTGTAGGAATTCGTGATGTGTGATGTATCTAACCATTTCAAAGCACGGCGGCTTGCATCAATTTCAACAGGAAGTGTCACGAAACTGAACAAAGTTGTACAGGCAAAAAGAATGATTCCGATCAATAATAAATGAGGGAAAGAGTTCAATAGTAAAATACCACCAAGAAGAATCCATGTCATCCACTTTGAAGCATAAGATACTACCGGAACCAGCATACTACGCATGGTAAGCGGTGCATATGCTCTTGCATGCTGAACTGCATGTCCGCATTCATGAGCTGCAACTGCTGCTGCCATGATACTATCGCTGTTATATACACCTTCGCTTAGATTAACAGTCTTATCTGTAGGGTTATAATGATCCGTTAATTGTCCCTGTACATGAATTACACGTACATCATAAATTCCATTATCCTGCAACATTTTAATAGCTACGTCGCGTCCGGTCATTCCATTACCTAAAGGAATCTGAGAGTATTTTTTGAATTTACTCTGCAAATTCATCTGAACGATGAAACTCACTAAAGCAACGCCAATAAAAATAATCCATTGCATTCCTATCATACCTTCATGTACCATAATTATATTCTATTTTAGTTTATGTCAAGTGTGTTACAAACTTTTTGCCAAAAATAAAAGGAAACCTTGTATTAAAACAAAGTTCCCTTATATTTTAAGAAATATTATTTGAATATTTATTCTTCTGTATATCTTTCAATAGTTTGCTCTCTGTCAGGACCGACAGATACAATATTGATTTGCACGCCAAGTTGTTCTTCAAGGAATGACAGATAAGCATTGAATTCTTCAGGGAATTCATCTTCACTTTGCATAGAAGTCATATCTGTTTTCCAACCCGGAAGTTCAACATATACAGGTTCTACACTACCATCCAGTTCGTATGGGAAGTAGTCGATTTCTTCACCATCCATTTTGTAAGCCACACAAGCCTTGATCGTTTCGAAAGTATCGAGAACATCACTTTTCATCATGATAAGTTTAGTTACACCATTAATCATGATGGCATATTTAAGCGCTACAAGGTCAATCCATCCGCAACGGCGTTTACGGCCAGTTACTGAACCAAACTCGTGACCAACTTCACAGATTTTATCACCTGTTTCATCGAACAATTCAGTTGGGAACGGACCAGAGCCCACACGTGTACAATAAGCTTTGAAGATACCATAAACATCACCGATTCTGTTAGGAGCGATACCTAAACCGGTACATGCACCAGCACAAACCGTATTCGATGAAGTTACGAAAGGATAAGAACCGAAGTCGATATCGAGCATTGTACCCTGCGCACCTTCGCAAAGAATAGTTTGTTCATCGTAAAGCAGATTGTTGATCTCTTTTTCACTATCTACCAAATGGAATTCTTTCAGATAAGCAATAGCAGACATCCACTCTTTTTCGAGTTCATCCAGACTATATTCATAGTTCAGACTTTTAAGGATTTGCTCATGACGTGCTTTAGCAGCAGCATATTTTTCATCGAAGTTATGAAGAATATCACCTACACGCAAACCATTACGACTGATCTTATCAGTATAAGTCGGACCGATTCCTTTACCTGTTGTACCAACTTTCGCATCTCCTTTTGCAGCTTCATAAGCCGCATCAAGCAAACGGTGAGTCGGCAAAATAAGATGCGCTTTCTTCGAAATGTGAAGACGTTCTTTCAACGGATGTCCTGAAGCCTCAAGTGCTTCTGCTTCGGCTTTAAAAAGAGCCGGATCGAGCACTACCCCATTACCGATAATGTTTAACTTATCTCCCTGAAAGATTCCCGAAGGAATAGAACGGAGAACATACTTTTGTCCTTCAAACTCCAGTGTGTGACCAGCATTAGGACCTCCCTGGAAACGGGCAACCACATCGTAGCGCGGAGTCAATACATCGACAACCTTACCTTTACCTTCGTCACCCCATTGTAAACCTAATAAAACGTCTACTTTCATTTCTCTTTCTTATTTGTATTGTTTAATTTCTTTTTCTTATTAGCTCTGACACACCGGCTGCACAATCCATAAAGGTAAAGCGAGTAGTGTGATAATTGAAAACGACTAAGTTTTGTACTGGCAATAGCATTTTGCAGACTCTCGTTTTGAAACTCCGTCACTTTACCGCATTGCGTACAAATCTGATGATGATGCGTATCACGATTATACGATTTCTCATACTGAGAAGAGTTACCAAACTGATGTTTAATAACCAAACGCGCATTCATCAAAAGAATAATTGTATTATAAAGTGTGGCACGGCTCACTCTGAAGTTTTCCTGATCCATCATCAAAGAATAGAGGGTATCAATGTCAAAGTGTCCGTCGATGGAGTAGATAGTATCGAGTATGGCATATCTTTCGGGAGTCTTTCGATGCCCGTTAGTATTCAAATATTCCGTGAATATTTGTCTAACTGTATCTTTAACATGTTGATTGTCCATATACGGTAAAAAATAACCGTGAACAAAGTTAAGACTATTTTGCATAAAGTCGATGATTAATACAGTTTTTTTCAAATATACTTTGCAGGATATCTCTGCAATTAATAAAAAAGAAAGTGGACTTTTCAGGATAACCCCGGAAAGTCCACTTTCAGCTGACAAGAATTAAAGCCGGTTATTCACCCAGCTCATCCTTTACCATATTATATAGAATCTGTTCACTCTGATTCTCCGAATCGGCCAATGACTCTACCAAACGACAAACTTTAAAAGCATGTTCCTCATTGTGCTGCATGAAACGACGGATAGCCACAAGCGCTGCATTTCTTACCGAATAAGTTCCCGAAAGAACTGCCGCAATAGCCTGATCAAGAAATTCGCCCGAAGCCCTTTCTGTCATATCGCCCTTTTTCATCAACAAACGTGCAATGGTAAGATAGCCACACACCTGCTCGAGTTCACCTTCGCCGGCAATCCATTGAAAAGATTTCGCCGGAGCGTAAGGCAAGTGCTGAAACAAGCTCATACAGGTCATTTCGGCAATCTCTGTATTGGGCATATATTCAATCCATATATCAGCAATCTCCGGATAAAAAGTATCAACCGGCTGAAGCATTCCCGCAAGAATTTTACATTCGCGAATATCTTCTTTCCAGAGCGCCTGTGCCAGGTCGTGATTTTTTTCAATGCCCGCTGCTATTTCTTTGAGCCTTGGCAAATCTACTCCAAAGTTAAGTTTGTAGCGCAAACCTTTTTCGCGCATGCTTTGAGACACAGCTCCATTCATAAAGAGACGAAGCTGAGTCTTAATGGCTTTTAATTGTTCATGAAGATCCATAATCTATTCATTAATCGAAGGAAGCGAAGAGTAATCTTTGCTGTAACGCAACATTTGCTCAGCATAGCCTTCATTATATGTTACAACCACATCTGTGATATTTCCATTCTTATCTGTCACCAGTTCATAAACCGGATTTACAAAACCTTTATAAGGAGATAAATTCAGCTTTCTGTAACGATCTAAAACTTCTGCATGAAGTTCAGGGTCAACCTTCACAGCATATTGCTCTACAATTTCGCGTGCAGCATTTACATCGCCGGTAGATTTAATACGTTGAATCTCACTTAAAAGTTCACCAAATAGCTCACGAACTTTCTCATAATCGTTAACCACTACATAAGTTTTACCATCACGCTTTACCATTTCCACCACATTTTCTGGCTGACCTTTTTCGTACACCCAGCGAGCAATCAGCTGACGGTTACGCATGTGCGATTCTTCAATATTATTACCCGGTTCGATGCGTACCAGCTGAGTCATCAGGCCATTCATCAGGAAGTTGTAATATTCTCCTTTGTAAGCCTCATCGTTAGGAAGCAAACCAAGCTCCACCAGTTTAGGATCAGCCATATAATAAAGACCGAACAAGTCGGCACGCGCTTCCTCGATGGTTGAACCATACGCTTTCAATGCATCAGGATCCACACCCGGAAGAAGTTTACCCGAACCATGGCCCAGACATTCGTGAAGATCAGTATGCAAATCACCCGTCAAATCACCATATTTATCTACATACTCCTTTTCTGTAGCACTGTAAATAAATTCATCACCAAAGCCATTGCCATGAGCTGCTTTATTGTAAGCATCAGTAATGTTACCAATAGTCACCGATTTAGAACCATGATCAGCACGAATCCAGTTCGCATTCGGTAAATTGATACCGATAGCCGTCGCCGGATAAAGATCGCCGGCAAGAATAGCCGCAGTAATTACTTTTGCAGATACCCCTTTCACCTCATCCTTCTTAAATTCAGGACTAACAGGAGAGTTATCTTCAAACCACTGTGCATTATTACTAATAGTTTCAGTACGCTGTGTAGCTTCAAGATCTTTAAAGTTTACCAATGATTCCCAGCTGGCTTTCATACCCAACGGATCACCATAAGTTTCGGTAAAGCCATTCACAAAATCGATTCTTGAGTCCAGATCTTTCACCCAAAGAATAGCATATTCATCGAATGTTCTCAGATCACCAGTTTCATAATAGGCAATCAACTTCTGAATTACCGCCTTCTGTTGCTCATTCTCGGCAACACCTTCGGCTTTCTTCAACCAGTAAACTACCTTTTCGATAGCAGGTGAATACATACCATCGACTTTCCACACCTTCTCAACGATTTCACCGTTTTCTTTCACTAAGCGGCTGTTCAATCCGTAAGATACCGGAGTAGTATCGGCAGGATTCTTCATTGCATCATAAAATGCTTCAGCTTCGGCTTGTGTTACACCATCATAATAATTGCCTGCTGAAGTAAGAATCAAATCTTCACCATGCGCCTGATTTACACGCTTTGGCATGACAGCAGAATCAAAGATAACAGGGAATATTTCAGCACAGAATTCATCCACAGTTTGGCCGTTAGCCAGTGGAAGTGTCTGCTCATCTACACTAACAATTGCACTTTTAAGAAATTCAGGAGTAAAACCCGGAATAAACTTATCAGAGCCATAATGATGATGAATGCCATTAGAGAACCAAACACGTTTCAGGTAAGTCTCTAATTGTTTATATTCTTCATTATTCTTATCGCCCGGATATTGTGTATAAATAGCCTCCAGCATACGACGAATGCGAAGATTATATTTACCATTCTGATCAAACAAGATATCTCTGCCCTCAAGAGCAGCTTCTGTAAGATAATAGATCAGCTCTTTCTGTTTCAGATCCAGATTTTCGAAACCCGGAACTTTATAACGCAGGATTTGCAAATCTGCAAATTGCTCTACGTTATAATTAAACTCATTATTCTCGTTCATTTCTTTTTTTGAATTACAAGATGTGCTACCTAATGTCGCGGTAGCCAACAAAGATACAATTAAAAAATTTTTCATTCAGCACTATTCTTTTATAAGATTTACTACAAATAGAAAAGGGAATATTCCGACATTAATTCGGAATAATCCCTTGTTTTTTTCACTCTGACACGCAGAGCACCTTATTGTTTGTTCGTTTTCTCGGCTTGTTCTTTGCGATAGCCATTTGGTGTTTTACCTACATTTTTGTAAAATGCAGCATAAAAAGACTGACGATTTGCGAAACCAACCATTGCACTGATTTCTTCAACATTTTTGTCAGCATAGCGTTTGTCTGTCAATAAATGCAAAGCATCTTTCACGCGGTATTCGTTAAGCAGGCAAGAGTAGTTCTGACCAAAACGCGAATTTACCACAGCAGATAAATAGCGAGTGTTTGTTTTCAGTTCTTTTGCCAAATCTTTAGCCGAATATTCAGGATCTCTGTACTTTTTCTGAACCACAATGATATTCAGAATCTTATCATACAGTTCATCCGCCAGTTCAGGCCGGATTAATGCGCGGTAAGCCGCTTTCTTTTCCTTTTTATCCCGTAGGTTGTAGGGACGCTTTTCGGAAGAGTCATTTTGAATTTTGTTTTCTAAATCATTCATAAGAATTAACTGGTTAGGGTTTGTTTCTAAATATCACTAATCGCAAGCAATATATATTGTTACAAATTACAAACTTTTTTTTGACATATGCAATTAATTTTTGGTCATTTTTGGGGGAATAAGTGAGAAATATGATAAAAAGTTGCATATTATGCACTCAGTTAAGTGATAGAAATATTTAATATAAAAATGTATAATCCCTAATTAATATTGCATCTGATATGATAATTCGAGGTTTTACAAAATGAAGAATAAAAAATCTTACCTTTGCAAAGGATAACGTCAGAAATTGAATGGAGCATATATTAAAAAAATATTTCGGATACGATACTTTTCGTCCGCTACAGAAAGATATAATCAATCATGTAAATGACAATAAGGACTGTCTGGTTTTGATGCCCACAGGCGGAGGTAAATCAATATGCTACCAAGTCCCGGCTTTAATGAGAGAGGGCACGGCTATTGTTGTTTCTCCATTGATTTCATTAATGAAAGATCAGGTTGAATCTCTTCGTGCTAACGGAATTGCTACAGCTGCACTGAACAGCAACAATGACGAAAATGAAAATATCGAGATCAGACGAGCTTGCATCAGCGGTAAGTTAAAACTTTTATATATTTCACCAGAGCGATTACTGCTCGAGATCGACTATCTTTTACAAGATATGCAGATTTCATTGTTTGCCATAGACGAAGCGCACTGCATTTCGCAATGGGGACATGATTTCCGTCCTGAATATACTCAAATGGGTGTGTTGCATCAGCGTTTTCCGCATATTCCGATTGTTGCGCTCACAGCTACTGCCGATAAGATTACCCGTCAGGATATTATCCGTCAGCTTCATCTGAAAGACCCCAAACTCTTTATCTCTTCTTTCGACCGCCCTAATCTGAATCTTACGGTTAAGAGAGGATATCAGCAACGTGAGAAGCATAGCGAACTGGTACGCTTCATCCGTAATCATGCCGATGAAAGCGGTATTATCTATTGCATGAGTCGAAGCAAAACAGAATCGGTGGCAAAAATGCTCGAAAAACAAGGCATCAGTACAGCTGTATATCATGCCGGACTTCCGGCGCAGGTCAGAGATCAGGCGCAAAGCGATTTCATTAACGATCGGGTACAGGTGGTTTGCGCTACAATTGCTTTTGGTATGGGAATCAACAAATCGAATGTACGATGGGTGGTTCATTATAATCTGCCTAAAAGTATCGAGAGTTTCTATCAGGAAATTGGCCGTGCCGGACGTGATGGGATGTCGGCAGACACCTTGCTCTTCTACTCTCTGGGCGATCTAATCTTACTGACAAAGTTTGCGACCGATAGTAATCAGCAGTCTGTAAATCTGGAAAAGCTTCAGCGCATTCAACAATATGCTGAAGCCGATATTTGTCGCCGCCGCATTTTGCTTAACTATTTCGGCGAACAAAACGAGAAAGATTGTGGCAATTGTGATGTTTGCCGCAATCCGCCCGAACGCTTCGACGGCACCGTTATTATACAAAAAGCACTCAGCGCCATTATACGTACAAATCAACAAATAGGTTCGAATATGCTGATAGATATCTTGCGCGGTTCTTTTTCAGCAGATTTAGTTGAAAAGGGTTACGACAAGCTAAAAACTTTTGGCGCAGGCCGTGATATTCCCGGACGCGACTGGCAGGATTATGTTTTGCAAATGTTGCAGTTGGGCTATATCGAAATTGCTTATAACGAGAATAATCACTTAAAAATTACTGAATCCGGCACACACATTCTTTTCGGACGAAAAACGGCTGAACTGGTCATTATCAAACGCATAGAGCAACCTTATGATAAGAAGAAAAAGAAAGCCGCTCCTGCCAAACCGTTGTTTGTGGCTGAAATGCCAAATGAGGATGGAGATCTTTTCGAAGAACTGAAAGCGCTGCGCAAACAACTGGCTTCGCACGAGGCTATCCCACCCTATATTGTTTTCTCGGATAAAGTCTTGCATCAGTTGGCTGCCATTCAACCCGTTACTATCGATCAATTCGGGGAAATTAGTGGTGTTGGCGAAATTAAGAAGAATAAGTACGGCAAAGACTTTATCAGTCTGATTAAACAGTTTAAAACTGGCAGATAAAAACGTCGTTGCCCATACATTAACAGACATAAAACAAACCCAATTTCTACCATTTATCAGCAAGCTATTCTCAGCTTGCTGGTGAACGCTTGCCAGCATGTTGCCGAGCGCTTGCCAGCGTGCTGATAAGCGCTCGCCAGCAAACCACACAATTACCTCCTAACTTTTCTGATAAAACATACCGCTTTTCAGTGAGTATTAGTTTATATTTGTATAAACGTTTATTCGTTTTCGTTAGCACTTCACTCCTCAATTCAATATAACATATTTTATGGAACTCGTAGTTTATAAAGCTTCAGCCGGCTCGGGAAAAACATTTACACTTACCATTGAGTATATCAAGAAGTTAATCAATGATCCCAAAGCCTACCGACATATACTGGCAGTGACTTTCACCAACAAAGCCACAACCGAAATGAAAGAACGTATCCTTAGTCAGCTGTATGGCATCTGGATGCAGGATAAAGATTCTGATTCTTATCTTCATATTCTTCGCGATGTAACCGGCAAAAGTCCGGAAGAGATCAGGCATCGCGCCGGCGAAGCTTTGCATCTGATGTTGCACGACTACGATCATTTCCGGGTAGAAACCATTGACTCCTTTTTCCAGTCGGTGATGCGCAATCTGGCGCGTGAACTGGAGTTGAGTCCTAATCTGAATATCGAACTGAACAATGCCGATGTACTGAGTGATGCAGTGGACAGTATGATAGAAAAACTGGATGCTAACTCGCAAGTGCTGGCGTGGCTTCTGGATTATATCTATGAGCAAATCTCTAATGATAAACGCTGGAATGTGGCTGGTGAGGTGAAAGGTTTTGGCCGTAATATCTTTAATGAAAGCTACATTGAACAGGGCGAGAAGTTGCGCGAAAAACTGGCAAAAAATCCACAGCTGATTAAGACTTATGTCAAAGAATTGAAGGAGATGGAAGAGGAGGCAATGGAGCAGATGAAAGGTTTCTATGAAAAATTCATGGAAGAACTGGAAGCCAATGGTCTGACCACCGACGATCTGAGTAATAAATCGAGAGGTATTAGCAGTTATTTTAATAAACTGAACAACGGTGAGATTGGGGATGATATTCGCAACAAGACCGTGGAAAATCATCTGGAAGATCCTAAGAAATGGGCAGCTAAAACTTCGCCATCTTATAACACCGTAGTCGATCTGGCCGCAAGTACGCTGATAGAAGTATTGCAATCGGCAGAGACTTTCCGCGTGAAAAACAATATGATTATAAATAGTTGCCGCCTGTCAGTGCAACATTTAAATAAGCTCCGACTTCTGACGCATATAGACCAGGAAGTCAGGACACTGAACCATGAGCACAATCGTTTTTTGCTTTCTGACACAAATGCCCTGCTTCACAATTTGATGAAAGAGGGTGATTCTTCTTTTATCTTTGAAAAGATAGGCTCGAACATTCAGCATGTGATGATTGATGAGTTTCAGGATACAAGCCGAATGCAGTGGGATAATTTCCGGTTATTACTGCTCGAGGGCCTATCGAATGGTGCCGACAGTCTGATTGTGGGCGACGTAAAACAATCGATTTACAGATGGCGTAATGGTGACTGGGGTATTCTGAATGGTCTGAACGATAGGATTGAACACTTCCCTATTCGTCAGGAAACATTAAATACCAACTGGCGTAGTGAGGCGAATATCATTCGTTTTAATAATGAAATCTTCAATGCATCGGTTGATTATCTGAATGGAATTTATCGTGAAGAGTTGCAGGAAGATTGCGCCCCGTTGCAAAAGGCCTATTCGGATGTAGTACAGAAATCGAGCAAAAAGATGGATAAAGGCTACATCAAACTCTCTTTTATTGGTAAAGATGAAGAGCATAGTTATGAAGAAAAAACGCTTATTGAAATGGGCGAAGAGGTGAATCGTTTACTTGCCGAAGGCGTGCAACTGAATGATATCACTATTCTGGTGCGCAAAAACAAAGCTATTCCGGCCATTGCCGATTATTTCGATAAAGAACTAAAGTTACAAGTCGTTTCAAATGAGGCTTTCCGATTCGATGCATCGGCCTCTATATGTATGCTGATTGATGCTGTTCGCTATTTATCAGACCAGCAAAACAAAGTGGCTCTTTTATCACTTCTGACAAATTATCAGTTACTTGTAAAAGGTTTTGAAGGCAATATCGATACTCTTTTCCGCTGCCAGCCCGAGGAGTATTTGCCTGAGGTGTTCTTTAGTGATGCCGATCGTCTCCGCATTATGCCGCTATATGAATTATTAGAAGAGCTTTACCGCATTTTCGATGTCAATGAAATCAAGCGTCAGGATGCCTATCTGTTTGCTTTCTTCGATGCAGTGACCGAATATTTGCAGAGTAATTCATCAGATCTGAGCAGCTTTATACAATATTGGGACGAAACGCTGTCGGGCAAAACCATTCCAACGGGCGAAGTAGAGGGAATTCAAATCATGTCGATTCATAAGTCGAAAGGTCTGGAATTTCACACGGTACTTATTCCCTATTGCGACTGGACGCTGGAAAGCGAGGTGAATATGCAACTGGTGTGGTGCCAGCCGGATGAAGCGCCGTACAATGAGCTGGATCTGGTCCCGATGTACTATTCTCCAAAGATGGCAAGCTCGGTTTATCGCAAAGATTATGAAGAAGAGCGTTTGCAACTTTGGGTAGATAATCTGAACATTCTTTACGTGGCGTTTACACGTGCAGCAAAGAATCTGATTATCTGGACGCAGGAAAAAAAGTCGCGGAGAATGTCGGAACTTTTATCGAATATTATCCCCGTAGTGGCACAACGACTGGATGCCGATTACGAGATAGACGGTACTTTTGAATGGGGCGAACTAATGCCATCGGTATCGAAAGAAGAAAAGGATGTGACCAACAAGCTTGCTATGAAACCAGAAAAGCTGTCTATACAGATGCAGTCGCTGGCACATGAGATAGAATTTAAGCAGTCGAATAAATCGGCCGACTTTATTAAAGGGTTAGATGCCGATGAGTCGGACGATCGCTTTATTAATCGCGGACAACTATTGCATCATCTGTTTTCGGTTATTAAAACGAAAGATGATATCGATAGAGCAATCGATCAGCTGATGTTCGAAGGGGTAATTGACAGCCGCGAAATGGAAAAAGAGATTCGCGATCTGACCGAAGATGCTTTTGCCATGCCACAAGTGCAGGATTGGTACTCAGGGAACTGGAAACTTTTTAATGAATGTGCCATTATCTATCAAAAGAACGGCATGCTTCAAACCCGAAGACCCGACCGTGTGATGATGAATCCGGATCATACGATTGTGGTGGATTTTAAATTTGGTAAGCCGAATAAAAAGTATGCGAAACAGGTGAAAGAATATATGAATTTGCTCAGCGAAATGGGTTATTCAAATATCTCCGGATACATCTGGTATGTAGACGAAAAACGAATTGAAAATATTGATTAATCACGAAAATAACTCTGACATATATATGAAATCATTTCTTCAGCTTGTAGCCCAGGATTTGTACAGCAAACATGGCAATGATCTGTCTAAAGTAGCCCTGATTTTTCCTAACAAACGCGCCAGCCTATTCTTTAACGAATATCTTGCTGCACAATCCGATAAACCCATTTGGTCACCGGCATACATCAGTATCAGCGAATTATTTCAGCAATTATCTCCGTTAAAATTGGGAGACCCAATCCGGTTAATCTGCGAACTCTATAAGATTTTTAAAGAAGAAACCCGAAGTGAAGAGGCGTTGGATGACTTCTATTTCTGGGGAGAACTACTGATCGGCGATTTTGATGACATCGATAAGAATATGGTCGATGCAGATAAACTCTTCACCAATCTGCAGGAAATGAAAAGTATCATGGATGATCTTGATTTTCTGGATGAAGAACAAGAGGCAGCCATTCAGCAATTCTTCCAGAACTTTTCTATTGAGAAGCGCACCTTGCTGAAAGAACGCTTTATATCGCTATGGGATTGTCTGGGCAATATCTACAATCGCTATAAAGAGCAGCTTAAGTCTCTGGGCATTGCCTATGAAGGAATGCTTTACCGGGATGTAATAGAATCTTTAGATACCGATGCGTTGGAATATGACAAATTTGTTTTTGTAGGTTTTAACGTATTGAACAAAGTGGAATATAGCTTTTTTAAAATGCTTCAGGCAAAAGATAAGGCGATGTTCTACTGGGATTATGACCGCTTTTATACAGGCAATGTGGAGAATATTGGCGAGAAGGGAATTCGCAAAACCTATCATGAGGCAGGTGAATTTATCTGGCGTAATCTGCGTGATTTTGGCAATGAACTTCCATCACAATATTTTGATGTATTGCATCAGCCAAAAAACATTACTTATCTGGCATCAGCTACCGAAAGTGCACAGGCCAGATACATTCCGCAATGGTTGGAATCGCTTCCCAAAGATGGTGAAGAAAAAGAAAATGCAGTAGTGCTTTGCAACGAAACATTGCTGCTCACTGCTCTTCACTCTATCCCCGATACGGTGGAGAATGTAAATGTAACGATGGGATTCCCTTTAGCACAAACGCCTGTGTTTAGTTTTGTGAACGCTTTTATCGAATTACAAACTAATGGATATAAGAAAGAATCGGGAAGGTATCTTTACGAATATGTGGAAAGTATTCTGAAACATCCATATACCCGATTATCCTCAGAGCAGGCAGAAAAGGTAGAACTGGAGTTAAAGAATAAAAACCGCTTTTATCCTCTGCCCTCAGAATTGCAGCAGGATGAGTTCCTGAAGATGGTATTCACACCGGCACTTTCTATACTTGATCTTTGTCTGTCCATTTGCAAACTATTAAAGGAAATTGCTGTATTCTATCGTCAGGAAAAAGACTCGGATGACATATTTAATCAGCTTTACCGGGAGTCATTGTTTAAATGTTATACCATGGTAGGACGTATGTCTACTCTCATTGAGAGTGGCGAACTTGATGTGCGTATAGATACTTTCAGACGATTGCTGAACCGTATTCTTACGGCAGCGAATATTCCTTTTCATGGTGAACCTGCCATCGGTATGCAGATTATGGGGGTACTCGAAACGCGAAATCTGGACTTTAAGAATCTGTTGATGCTGTCGCTTAACGAGGGACAACTGCCAAAAAGTGGCGGTGATTCTTCTTTCATTCCGTATAATCTTCGCAAAGCTTTTGGCATGACGACCATCGAGCATAAGATTTCGGTTTATGCCTATTATTTCTATCGACTAATACAACGTGCAGAGAATATCACACTGGCCTACAACACCTCTTCGGAAGGATTAAACCGTGGAGAGATGTCGCGCTTTATGCTTCAATTCCTCGTGGAATGGCCTCACCTCATTAAACAGGAATATCTGGAGGCCGGACAAACGCCTCAGTCCAGACGGGATATTTGCATCGAAAAGAACCCTGCAAACAGATTGCAACTGCTCCATAAATTTGATTTAAACAGTAACCCAAAGGCATTAATCCTTTCACCATCGGCATTGAATGCCTATTTGGATTGTCCGTTGCGTTTCTACTATAAATATGTGGCAGAAATCAGAATTCCCAATGAAATCAGTGCTGAAATTGATTCTGCTCTATTTGGTACTATCTTTCACCTTGCGGCACAACTGATCTATGAATCGCTTTGCGAACATGGAAATATGGTTCAGAAAACTGATCTGGAGGCTTTATTAAAAGATGAAAGTCGCCTGAACCGCTTCGTGGAAAAGGCTTTCAAAAAGGAATTCTTCCACATTCCGGAAAATGAGCGCCCGGAATACAACGGCCTGCAGCTCATCAATTCGAAAGTGATCGTTTCGTACATCAAACAATTATTGAGAAATGATTTGAACTATGCCCCGTTTGAAATGAAAGGTATGGAAGAGAAAATTTCCGAGACTATCGAACTGGATAATAATATCTCTCTAAAAGTTGGCGGAACCATAGACCGGATCGATTTAAAAGAGGGAACCATTCGCATTGTGGATTATAAAACCGGCGGCCAGCCTAAAAGCCTGAAGAACATGGAGGAACTTTTTACGCCATCTGACAAACGCCCTAATTACATTTTCCAGACATTCCTTTATTCCTCTATTGGCTGTAAGCAAGATCGATATAAAGTAGCTCCTTCTCTGCTCTATATTCATAAAGCAGCCAATGAAGCCTATTCACCGGTTATTGAAATTGGTGAAAGAAAAGAGAAAAGACCGGTTGAAGATTTCAAAGAATTTAACGCTGAGTTCAGAGCTCTTTTAATGAATCTGCTTGATACAATCTTCGATGAATCGACACCTTTTACGCAAACTGAAGAGTTAAGTAAATGTCAGTACTGCGACTATAAGAGTCTTTGTAAAAGATAAACGCATTACCAAGATATTATATAACAAAGCGGGGAAAAGTAAAACCTTTAATCAGTTTACTTTTCCCCGCTTTTATATTGAATTTGTTAGATTTTACTCAGAAATCAATTCAGCATAAAGATCGAAATCATCCGCATCGAACACTTTGACATTATAGAATTCGCCAATCTTAAGATCTCCTTCTGTAGTTTTGATCAAAACCTCAGGGTCAACTTCAGGAGAGTCGAATTCTGTACGGGCAATATAATAATCACCTTCAACGCGATCAACGATCACTCTGAATGTCTGGCCAATCTTCTCTGCACTTAATTCACCTGAGATACGTTGCTGCATAGCCATAATCTCATCCAGACGAGCTTGTTTCACTTCATCGGGAATTGAATCTTCATACGCTTTAGCAGCATAAGTTCCCTCTTCTTCCGAATAAGCAAAAGCCCCCATACGGTCGAAACGTGCTTTCTTAACAAACTCTTTCAGTTCTTCGAAATCAGTTTCTTCCTCCCCGGGATGTCCGACCATCAGTGTAGTACGAAGATGTATACCGGGTACTTCCTTTCTGAACTTCTCAACAAGTTCGTAAGTCTGCTCCTTCGTTACATGACGACGCATTTTAGACAACATGTTATCGCTAATATGTTGCAGAGCGATATCCATGTATTTACATACATTATCGCGCTCACGCATCACACGAAACAGGTCTTCAGGGAAATGTGCAGGATATGCATAGTGTAAACGAATCCACTCCACACCAGGAACATCAGAAATACGTTCGATCAGCTCCGGAAGCATCTGCTTTTTATATAAATCGATGCCATAGTACGTCAGTTCCTGAGCAATGATCTGAAATTCTTTCACACCATTGGCCACCAGGTTCTTTACCTCCTCAACAATATCCTCGATTGGACGGGATTTGTGTCTGCCGGTAATAATCGGAATAGCACAATAGGAACATTTACGGTCACAACCTTCAGAAATTTTGATATAAGCGTAGTGTGACGGTGTAGTCAGCGAACGTTTATTGCGCAGTTCTTCATCATACTGCTTACCCAGATCACTAAGCAATTCTTTCCAGTTGAACTTGCCATAAAACTTATCAACCTGAGGGATTTCAATAGCCAGTTCCTGAAGATATCTTTCAGAAAGACATCCCATAACATACAGCTTTTCAATATCTCCCGTTTCCTTGGCCTCAGCAAATTCAAGAATCATATTAATCGACTCCTCTTTTGCATCGCCTATAAAGCCACAAGTATTAACGACTACTATATCTCCTTCTGACTTATCAGGGTCATGAGCTACCTCATAACCCACATTTTCTAACTGTGTAATTAGCTGTTCCGAATCAACAAGATTCTTCGAACAACCCAAAGTAATAATATCTACTTTCTTTTTGCTCATTCTTCTTCTCCAAACAATGACTTCACAAACTCATCTTTCTGGAATACCTGGAGATCCTCCATGCCTTCGCCCAGACCAATGTATTTTACCGGGATCTTGAACTGATCAGAGATACCGATAACAACACCACCCTTGGCTGTTCCATCGAGTTTTGTAATTGCCATAGCATTAACTTCGGTAGCCAGTGTAAACTGTTTCGCCTGCTCAAAAGCATTTTGTCCGGTCGATCCGTCAAGAACCAACAGAATTTCATTCGGAGCATCAGGCACTACCTTTTTCATTACATTTTTAATTTTAGTCAGCTCATTCATAAGGCCAACTTTATTATGCAAACGACCCGCAGTATCGATAATTACGACATCGGCATCATTAGCAACAGCAGAGTTTAGCGTATCAAAAGCCACTGAAGCAGGGTCAGAGCCCATTTTTTGCTTCACCACAGGCACGCCTGTACGTTCACCCCAGATCACCAACTGTTCTACAGCAGCTGCACGGAATGTGTCGGCAGCACCCAGATAAACCTTCTTACCAGCTTTTTTAAACTGATAGGCAAGCTTTCCGATGGTGGTTGTTTTACCTACACCATTCACACCTACAACCATTATGACATAAGGTTTTTTTACATCAGGCAAAGAAAAGTCTTCAACATTATCAGAATTATTTTCCGTCAGCAAAGAGGCTATCTCCTGACGAAGAATATTATTCAACTCCTGAGTATTGACATATTTATCATCCGCAGCGCGTTGCTCAATACGTTTAATGATTTTAAGTGTCGTTTCAACTCCCACATCAGAAGTAATCAAAACTTCCTCAAGGTTGTCTAAAACCTCATCATCAACTTTAGACTTACCGGCAACAGCACGTGCAATTTTCTTAAATACACTCTCTTTAGTTTTAGATAAACCTTTATCTAAAGTTTCCTTTTTTTCTTTTGAGAAGAAATTAAAAAATCCCATGTCGACAATTTATTTCAATAATACTTTATTCTACAAAGATAAAACAAAGCCCCGATTAATTAATAAAAAAAACAAAAAAAGCCCCTTATTGTTTGACAATAAGGGACTTCATATGATTAAGGATGTAAACCTACTCATCAATTATTTTTTGAAAAAGTCTTGTACTTTTTCGTTAGGAACCATTTGTTCATCAAATGTGTAAGCACCAGTTTTAGGAGACTTCACCATTTTGATAACCTTAGTATAAGAACGGCCTTCTTTAGTTCCGTCCTGCAAACTTGCTACTGTCTTCTTTGCCATGGGTTATATCTTATTTAATTTCTTTATGTACTGTTACTTTCTTCAAGATAGGATTGTATTTCTTCAATTCAAGTCTATCTGTAGTATTCTTTCTGTTCTTCGTTGTAATGTAACGAGAAGTTCCCGGCATACCGCTATCTTTGTGTTCTGTACATTCCAGAATCACCTGTACTCTATTACCTTTTGCTTTCTTTGCCATAATTAGTTTCTCCTTATTCCTTAACCTATTACTTTAATAGTTCTCCAATCACAAAATCCTTTGTTTACCGCGTCGGTCAACGCAGCATCCAAACCTTTTTTATTAATAACGCGCAATCCTGCAGCGCTAAGACTTAAGCTGATCCAGCAGTCTTGTTCTACATAATAGAACTTTTTGTTAAACAAGTTCACATCAAACGTTCTTTTAGTACGTCTCTTTGAGTGTGAAACATTGTTGCCAATCATGGCTTTCTTTCCGGTAATTTGACAAATTTTCGACATTTCTATCTTATTTATTATAGTTTTATTCTATCTATATTTCAAACAGCGTGCAAAGTAAGTACTTTTACCCGTAATAAACAAACAATTAACTGAATTTTTCACCTTAACTATCTGTTTTTCCTACTCTAACATCGTCAGAAGCAATAATAAAGCATTTGTTCCCGCACGCTCTATATTCATTTCCCGACCACGGTTAAACTCCTGTTTATAAGTCTTTATTTCATCACCGCATACGGCAGCGATCCATACTGTACCAACCGGCTTATCGGGAGTTCCACCACCCGGACCGGCAATTCCGGAAGTAGCCACTGCGCAATCGGTATTTAAATTCTTTGCAACACCTTTGGCCATTGCAATAACGACTTCTTCGCTAACAGCACCATGCATATCCAGCAAAGCCGCATCTACATCAAGCATGCTCATTTTAACTTCGTTTGAATAAGCTACTACTGATCCTTTAAAATAATCAGAACAACCGGCAATGGCTGTGATTCTTGCAGCTACGCTACCTCCTGTACAACTTTCGGCTGTAGAAAGAGTCATCTTCTTCTGTCGAAGCTTATCGCCTATCAGATTCTCAATTGAGACATCATCCTCAGCAATTATATCATTTCCAAGAATTTCTTTCAAGGCAGAAACTTCCTTTGCCAGCAACTCTTCCATTAAAAGAACATCCCCTCTTGCCGTCAACCGCAACCGAATAATACCAGCTTTAGGTAAATAGGCAAGCTTTATGGATTCAGGCAACGCCGTTTCCCAGTCGGTTAACTTCTCGGCCAAAACCGATTCAGCATGATTACGAATCAGAAACGTTTTATGAATAACAGAATTACTACCATTCCTGTTTTGCAATCGGGGAAGTATTTCTTCTGTCATAACCACTTTCATCTCTTGCGGTACACCCGGCATAGAGATCAAAACCTTGTTATTCCGGTTAAACCAGCTAACAGATGCCGTACCTACTCTATTATTTATTACCTCACAATTTTCGGGCACAAGTGCCTGCTCCTTATTCAATTGATTTAACGGAATGCGGCCGGCGAGAATTCTTTTCACATTCTCAAAAACCATTTCATTAAATACCAGCTTTGTATTAAAAAAATCACAAAGCGCTTTTTTGGTAATATCATCTTTTGTAGGACCTAATCCACCAGTCATTAATACGACATCCGCACAACTCATCGCTTCATCAATGGCCTGTATAATTTCATCATGACGATCTCTGACAGATACAATGCGCAATACTTCTATTCCAATATGATTTAAAGCCTCACCCATCCATGCTGAATTTGTATCAACCACCTGGCCAATCAGCAATTCGTCACCAACAGTAATTATTTGTGCAAACATAATTATGATGTACTTTTTATAATGTTACCCGCGAAAATGCAGGAAGATCAATCGGACAGAAATCCTCATCAAGATATTTAAAGTAGCCATTCATTGCAATCATTGCGGCGTTATCAGTAGTATAACCGAATTTAGGAATATAGATATTCCAGCCAAATCGCTTCGCATGATCATGAAAAGCATTTCTTAATCCTGTGTTTGCTGATACACCACCAGCAACAGCCACATCTTTAATTCCGTATTCTTTAGCAGCTTTCCGAAGTTTATCCATCAGAATCTCAACTACAGTATTTTCCAGCGATGCAGCCAGATCTTCTTTATGATTTTCAATAAAATCAGGATCATCCTTCAACCAGTCGCGAAGAGAATATAAGAAAGATGTTTTCAATCCACTAAAACTATAGTCCAGCCCTTTTATATGCGGTTTATTAAAAGCATAAGCCTTAGGATTTCCCTGACGGGCCAGTCTGTCGATAATCGGGCCACCGGGATAACCAAGTCCCATTACTTTCGAGCATTTATCAATTGCTTCTCCGGCAGCATCATCAATGGTCTGACCAAGAATCTCCATATCATTATAATTCTTCACCAGAATAATCTGCGAATTACCACCAGAAACCAGTAAGCATAGAAAAGGATATTGCGGATGCTTATTATCCTCACCCTCTTCTTTAATAAAATGAGCCAATACATGGCCGGTAAGGTGATTCACATCAACCATAGGAATATTCAAAGAACGGGCAAAACCTTTTGCAAAAGATACACCTACATGCAGCGAACCCATTAAGCCGGGACCACGAGTAAAGGCTATAGCACTTAATTCTTCCTTTGACACACCTGCGCGTTTCAATGCTTCATGCACTACAGGGACAATATTTTGCTGATGAGCTCGTGAAGCCAGTTCCGGTACAACTCCACCATAAGCTTCGTGTACTGCCTGACTCGAAACGACATTAGAAAGCAAAAAACCATCTTTGATTACTGCGGCTGAAGTATCGTCGCACGACGATTCAATTCCTAATATTATTGTACTCATAAATCCTTTCTATATAGTATATACGCACAAAAGTAATGATAAAAGTAGTATTGGTAGCGAACAATTTTATATTTTTGTTCGCTTTAATAATATTACCCATTTAGTAAGGCCCTTTTAAAATAATTTTTAAAATCATCCGATATCAAAACATTAAAAAAGAGTATACGCTGGATTCTTGGCATAATAGGAGTATATGCTTTTGTCATCCTTTTGTTGAATATTCCCTTTATTCAGCAAAGAGTGGCTGCATTTGTGGCAAAAGAATTATCACATACGCTTAATACAACTGTAAAAATCAGCAAGATTGATATTGGTTTACTCAACCGTATTATTATTGATGACCTTTTGCTGGATGATCAGGAAGGAAATGAACTATTAAAAGTCACACGCTTATCGGCAAAATTTGATATCTTCCCGCTCTTCAATGGCAAAATAGATATCAGCAATGTTCAACTCTTCGGGTTTAACATTAATCTTTCGAAAGAAAACCCTGATGCATCGCCAAACTATCAGTTCATCATTGATACCTTTTCCAAAACGGAAAAAGATGATACGCCTAAGAAAATTGATCTCCGCATAAATTCCATCCTTATTCGCCGTGGAAAGATCACTTATAACGAACTTTCAGCCGAAGAAACTCCGGGACGTTTTAATCCAAAGCATATTGACATTCAAAATATCATAGCCAATATCTCATTAAAGGCGTTCCAGAATGATTCAATCAATGCATCTGTCAAACGATTAAGCATAGAAGAAAGCTCCGGACTGGATATCAAAAAACTGACATTCAGAATTGTGGCCAATGAAGAGAAGATGTCTATCGATAACTTTTCTCTTCAATTGCCTAATTCTGCACTAAATCTTGCCTCGGTAGAGTTGAAATACGATAGTCTTGTATCATTTACAGATTTTAAAGACAAGATTCATTTCTCGCTCGAAACCACTCCGTCCTATTTCACTCCGCAAGATATTTCTGCACTGACACCGGCTCTGGATCATTTTAAAGATCCGATTGAATTACAATTAAAAGTATCGGGCACATTAGACCAGCTTGATTGTCCGGTTTTAGAAGTCAGTTCAGGAGAGAAACTACAGTTAAAATGTGAAGCCGCATTTCAAAATCTTTCCAATCCACGCGAGGCTTTTATTTTCGGCAAGCTTTCTAAGCTATCACTTGACCAGGAAGGTATTGAGTTCCTGTTCAAGAACCTGGTATCTGAGGAGAGCAAACTTCCTGCACCTCTTATTAATTTAGGCGACATCTCTTTTGAGGGTGAAATCGCAGGCTATTTCACCGACCTGGTGACTTATGGAATCTTTAAAAGTGATGTCGGAGCGATAAAAACGGATTTAAAAGTTACTACAAATTTCGATAAACATTACTTCTCTTATGCTGGTGCCATCGAAACTGATTCTATTCAATTAGGGAAACTTCTGGGCAATAAAAAATTAGGTTCTACCATATTTAATGCCAACATTGAAGGATATCATTATAAAAAACAAACGCCCGATATTTCTTTCAATGGAACGATCTCTACCTTCGAATTTAACGATTATTCTTACGATAATATATCGTTAGACGGAAGATATAACCGTGAAGGTTTTAATGGAAAAATTGAGATGGATGACCCTAATGGTAGCATTTCACTCGATGGAGTAATTGATATTGATCAGAAAATTCCGTCATTTAATTTCACTGCAACTGTCAGTGACTTCTCACCTTATAATTTAAGATTGACCGAAAAATATGAGGATACAGATTTCTCTGTAATAGTCAGAGCCAATTTTGAGGGAAATTCCATCGATAATATAGTTGGGAAGATCGGAAGAGCGTCGTGTAGGGAAAGAGTGTTAAGATTAGTGTAG
>CAMTOS010000040.1 GCA_947074195.1 uncultured Bacteroides sp. | reverse complement strand
GATTACGAGGCTTTTTCTTTTTCCTTAATTACGACTGCACTGTAGATATAATTCTTTCTTTCTATCGGATTCCTTTGACTCTTCTTTTTATATTACGATTGTTCAGGTCTGAACATTACCGTTTACTGATGCATAGATTCTATAATTCATATAGCCGAACGGGAACATATAAATTATGAATATGCTGGCATCGATTAGGGCTATTTGGAAAAGAGAAAAATCATTTTGAATAAGATTGGTCGCAAATAATATAAATATAAAAATGTATATGGGTGCAGCACTAATTAAACTACTGAGACAAATGAATTGCCATTTATTTGTTTTCTGGAATAAACGATATTTCCAGCCATTAACATTGACATAAGTATATTGGGGTTTTCTCGAAAATAAACGGCATAATGAATATAGAAAAATGCCACCAAATACGACAAAGCTGCCTGTTATGGTTTTGTCGCTTATTCTATTCTCTCCGGAAATAATATCAAACAGAAGAAAGCATATAAATGCCAATGAAATCAGGATATCAAATAACGTTCCGGGTAGTTTGTTATAATTACTTTTTTTGAAGTTGGTCTTTTTCATCATGGAGTTAATTAAGGATTAATTTGATATTTTGTAACGTTTCTAAGGAATGTGATCCTGATAAATGCCATTCGTCTTCATTAGATGGTATTGTTTCTTACTTTCTCAACATTTCTTTTATCGGCAAAAAATATATCACCGTGAGGGTCGTTGAGGAAAGGGTTGCAACGATATTCTTCCGGTATTTTGAAGTATTTCTCCAGATCATTGGTAGAAAGCAGTTCTACGAAATTGTCAGTGTATCTCTTTTTTCTTTTTCTTTCACCGCGTTTCAATAGTTTCGCAATCAGATAGATGACTGCAAATATCAGAGAGAAGAAAAATAATATAATGATAATCATAATGATTTGTATTTGGATGAATATTTTTAATAATAGATAAAGTACTGTCTTTAATAATAGTAAATCGTGTCACCGCTTCTCGAAAGTGCAAGTGAACCAACGAAGATCGCTATCAGTGTAATCATGATCTGTTTGATACAAAAGGCAACAAGACAAATGATGCCAATTATGATCAGCCCTTTTATGAGATGTTTTATGGCTAACTTTCTACAGTTGTTTTTCCATAATAAGACGATTCTCTTAATCCAGCGATAGACAGATCGTATAGTGAGGAAGACGATAAAAAGTGCAACACATAATATGAAGATGGTAATAAATTTCATGAAATGGATATAAAATTAGAGTGTGTGCTTTTGTTTTTACAAAGGTAGATTATATATCATTTTATAAAAATAATATATTGACAAAATGTCTATTTATATATTGATTTGTTGAAGCAGCTGAAAATTGTTGCTATGTATATAATATCCTGTAAACCATTAACAAAATATCATATTATTCTGATTTGTATCCGTTGAATTGATGGGTATGTGTTGGAATAGTCTGTTTTAAAAGTTAAAATAGATATGGGCGAATAGTTGATAATTTCATTTGAAGTATTATATTCACATCGATTTGTTAACTAAAACACATTTATTATGATTAAAAAAGTAAAAAAATGGTGCATTCTCCTCATGTTGCTGGCATCATCTTCAACAGCATTTTCACAAAGTGATTTTAAGCGTCATGAAGTCGCAGTTGGTTATGGTTTTGTTCCGTCATCCGATTTTATAGATGCATTCTCTGATGGTTTAGTTTCGGCCTTTACAGGTTTCAAAGATAAAAACAAACGCTCGATGGGGTCTATCAGTTTAATGTACAATTATCATCTTAATAAAACATTTGGCATTGGTGGCGTTATCTCTTATTCCCATCGTTCCAAAGATTGGGTTAATAATGATAATCAAGGTGATTTAATCAAGCAAAAGTTCGATTATATCACTATTATGCCTCGCGTAAAAGGTGACTGGATTCATGGCAGAATCTTCACACTCTATTCAGCTGTTTCGGCAGGTATGGTCATTTATAAAGATAAATTTGGAAATGAATCAGATACTTCAGTGAAATTTGGGTGGCAAATCTCTGCGCTCGGCTTTGAAATTGGCAGTACAATTGGTGCTTTTGCTGAAGTCGGTGTTGGCCAATTGGGAATTGCAACTGTAGGTCTCAGGGCACGCTTCTAAACGGATAATATTCTTGTTCTTTAATGTTTTAAGATAAATACTTCTTAGTTTTATCCGCAAAAAAATAGTGATATTTGTAGATGTTTATCTGCAAATATCACTATTTTTTTAAATGATAAAAGACCGTTGTCAGTCAGCGATCTCTAAACCTTTCTATTTTCTCGATATTCCGGCTGTCGGCATAAGGTATTCTTCCTTTTGGATTATTGAAATATGGATTACAGCGACATTCTTCGGGTACTCTCGACAATTGGTTTTGTTTTTTCTTGCCAGTCATAACTCCTGCAATAGCGCATATTGCAATGATGAAGAATAATGCGAAAAGAATAACTGTACTCATAATTATTTACGATTAAAATGTTTATTCAAAATTGTTACTGTGGTAGCTTTTTATCAGATACCAATCATATAACAACTCAAAAGAGGAAATGGCACAGAAAAACAGAAGATATAACTATAATAATTACATATTCAATTAAATAAACAAATATCGGGAAGATAGATTCTGTTTTGATAGCTAAGCGGGTTAGATTTAATGAATTATTTCAATTGATTTCACGAAACCCTATCAATCTTAACCTTTCCCCTTCTTTTCATTCGCTTATCGTAAAAAGGCGTGGGTAAGGATACTGTCGGTTTAGAAATTAGATTAATGAAAACCTGCCAATTCCATCTTAATCAGTTTATCGAAGAATTCTGTCTTCCAAACCAGATCGGATAACAGATATTTCATTTCTGCTTTATCTATCAATCCCCACATATAAAATGATCGGGTAAAAACTCTGGTTCTGTAGCATCGGTTTAATCTTCCTGACAGTTGTGGGCCATTTTCGCCGAAATCATACATATTTCTTATTCTTGAGAATGTATCAAAGAATTTATCGGCATAAAAGTTGTCAGGGAGTTGTTTATCGCCATAAATCGATATCAGATATAGGCTATATGCAAACCCAAACTTCCCGATACCCTCAAACTCATAGCTATCGAAATATGCCCAATTGAATTTCATGCAATACGTGGAAAATAATTTCATAAATAATGCATAATCATCATTTAATAGCTTCTTACCGTTAGCAGTAAGAGATAATTTGTTATTCCGCTTTTTTGCCACGCCCGAAATCGTGGCAAGAATATGGGCCACCTGTACACTTTCAGAATCAGTCTCTTTGCTAAGTTTATATCCTGCCTCTTCTATAAACCAATTTTTTACTCCAAGCGGATACAGTTCTTTTACTATTTTTGGAGGCAAGTTCCCGATGGCAGTCAGCTTCAGTTCTTCTGCTTCATCTATAATTTTGAGCAATGCTTTGGTTTGTCTGAACATAGGGCAAAGTGCATATTCCCCGGAAGTAAGTTTGTTGAACTGAACGGGGGATGCCGTGGAGAAAGGATCATTAACGATGATATCCATTTCTTCGTTTGTCAAACGGAGTGGCTTATTCAAAATCCCTTCTCCGTATTCTTTAACAACGAGTTCAATTAAAAAATCATCCATTAAATCCTGGACAGATGTATTCTCTTTACTTATTGTATCAAAACGCTGATCGAGCAGCAATATAATATCATCACTATTCATAATGCTATGGATTTAGGTTATTATTTTTTCAAAGTTAATAATTTTCCCTCGAAAGGTATTCTATATTATCTTTGCACCACAATAAAACGCAATAAAATGAAGAATAGCGAACCTAAATCAGGATGGAATTCAGGTAAATGGAACTTTGGCGACTATACCCGCCAGCTTTCTGTAGTCGTACTCGGTATCGTCATTACTTTTCTCGGCACTGCAGCAATAAACACATTGCGCGAGCGAAAAGAGGTGCGCAATACGTTGAAACTGGTATGCAACGAATTGCTCGATAATAAGAACACGATGATCGAAATCCGTTCGCGCATTGAGCTCGAGGTTGATGCGGCCCGTTTCCTGCTTGCTCATAAAGATGATATTAAAAGCGCTGATGCCGATTCGCTCGATTTATATTGCAACATCCCCTTCGAGATTCTGTTTAGTTCCACTTCTGCCGATGCCCTCGAGCTGATGAAAACCTCGGGCATCTTCTCTAAACTCTCCAACGAAACATTGGGGCTGGAGATCATTAAAACTTACAACGAGATACGGGTTACCGCAGAAACTTTTCAATATCTGACCAAAATAAAAGAGGAGGGCATCCGTTCGGTAAGCCAGAACCTCGATGACCAGTTTATCCTTTTTGCCGGTCATCCAGCCACCTTTATCTGGGACACGATTTTCGCCATTCCACAGGGCGAAAACATGCTGATGAATATTTCCTATATCTTTAAATCCGAATATTTTGATAATGTCATCAATACCATTGATGTGACAGTGATGGAGATTGAAGAGATGTTGTAAACTGGCGGGCTATCGCTGGTTCCTCAGCAAGCTATCGCCATCTTCCCGGCAAGCTATTCCTGACTTCTCACTAAGCTATGCTTACTATTCGGGGGTATAAACAAACAACCCACCAGGCTATGAAGCACAGTGGGTTGCTATAATTATACAGTTATACGGATAAATTTCCTGTCTATTTAATCAATAACTTCAAATGAGACGGGAGTGCCACTTTGGCTACAACCGGCTACCCAAAGGTTGAAATCACCAGCTTCCACTTCTTTTTTCATGTCGATGTTCCAGAAGGCAAGGTCACTCATGGGAAGTTCGAAGCTAACAGTTTTCTTTTCGCCGGCTTGAAGCTCTATGCGGGCAAAGCGTTTCAACTCTTTTACGGGACGGGCAATTGAACCCACTTTATCCTGTACGTAGAGCTGTGCTACTTCTGTGGCTGCCACCTGGCCGGTATTTGCTAAATCGAATTCGATAGTCATCGTATCGTTCTTCTTTAGTTTGCTGGCTGACAGACGAATATTGCTGTACTCGAAAGTGGTGTATGACAAGCCATAACCGAATGGATAAAGCGGGTCGAAACCGGCATCGAGATAGAATGAAGTACAACCCAGCGAGGTTTGTCCGGCTTCTACAGGGATATCTTTTAGCAATACTTCTTTGCGCGTAGCTGGTCTGCCGGTAGTGTTATGTGAATAATACATCGGGATTTGTCCCACCATCTTTGGGAAAGTCACCGGTGTTTTGCCACTTGGCACAGCTTTACCCCAAAGCAAATCGGCAAGAGCAGGACCACCCATAGTGCCCGGGTGGAACGAATAGAGTACAGCCGATGAAGCATTGACTTCCTTTTCGATGGTCAGCGGACGACCAGCCATAACGGTTGTAACCAAAGGCTTTCCGGTTTTTGCCAACGATAAGATCAGATCACTCTGATTGCCCTGCAGATCAAGACCGGCCATACTATGTGCTTCGCCCGAAAGAATCGATTCTTCGCCCACAAATGCCAGTATGATATCGGCTTTCTTTGCAGCTTCCACTGCTTTGGCTACCCCTGCCGGATTCACATCGCGACTATAGGCAAGTGCCGGCTCGTAAATAATCTGCACTTCATTACCCATCATTTCGCGAATGGCTTTCAGCGGAGTGATGGTGTGACTTTTTTCACCATCGAATATCCAGGTACCCAGCTGCTCGTAAGGTGCATCGGCCATCGGACCGGTTATAAGCACTGTTTTAACTGATGCACTGACCGGCAATGTATTCTTCTCGTTTTTCAGAAGAATAACGGATTGAATGGCAGCTTCTTTTGCATCAGCCAAATGTGCAGGGGCATAGAATACTTCCTTCTGCGGCACATCCACATAGGGGTTATCGAACAGGCCCAGACGGAACTTAATGCGTAAGATATTGCGCACCGCCTCATCGATATCGCTCTCTTTTACTTTATACTCTTTTACAAGACCGGGCGCTTCACCGATATAAGATGCACTAACCATCTCCATATCTACACCGGCATTGATAGCTTTCATGGCGGCTTCCGCATTGTCAGCGGCAAATCCGTGAGAGATCATTTCGGTAACAGATGCCCAGTCGCTAACTACAAAACCATCGAACTTCCATTCATCGCGCAACACGGTTTTTAGCAGATAAGCATTGGCAGTCGATGGAATACCATCATTATCATTAAATGAGGTCATAATAGTTGCCGCGCCCGCTTTAACCGCCTCCTCGAATGGTGGAAGATAGACATTGCGCAGTTGTCTTTCAGGAATGTTGGTCGAGTTATAATCGCGTCCGCCTTCTGCTGCACCATAACCTATAAAGTGTTTCGGGCAAGCCGCAATAGAGGTCGGATCGCTCAGCGAATCTCCCTGAAAACCTTTAACGGTAGCTGCACCCATCACGGAAGTCAGGTAAACATCTTCACCAAAACTTTCGGCAATTCTGCCCCAGCGGGGGTCGCGCGATATATCTATCATCGGTGCAAACGTCCAGCGTATACCTACCGATGAAGTTTCTATGGCTGCTACTCTCGCTCCTGTCTCAGCCAGTGCCGGGTTAAAAGAAGCGGCTTGTCCCAGCGGAATAGGGAAGATCGTTTTGAAACCATGAATCACATCGCGTGCAATCAGTAGGGGAATACGAAGTCGTGATTCCTCCATTGCTACTTTTTGCATGGCATTGATGCGTGCAGGTTCTACCTCGTTCAGAATCGATCCGATCTGTCCTTTACGAACCAGATTGCTCATATCCTCGATATTGCCCCATGAAGAGATCTGGTTCATCTGTCCTAATTTCTCCTCGAGCGTCATTTTCCGTACAAGCTCATCTACTTTTCTTTCAATCTCTTTATTTACACCTGTATCTCTTTTGGCAGGTGTGCAACCCGTAAGCAAGAGCAATACGGTAAAAACGAATAATGCAATTTTATCTTTCATCATCTTCTTTGTTTATTTCTTTTGGAACACACGTACATAGTCAATCTGATAAGTCGCAGGCAGGCACGACTCATCCACTCCCTGGGCACCACCCCAGTTGCCACCCCAGGCCAGATTCAGCTTCAGGTAGAAAGCTGCATTAAAGGGCCAGGTATCTTTATTGCCGGTTTTATCGTTGGCAAAATAGAACAACTCCTCACCGTTAAC
This sequence comes from uncultured Bacteroides sp., assembly GCA_947074195.1. Classification (GTDB taxonomy): domain Bacteria; phylum Bacteroidota; class Bacteroidia; order Bacteroidales; family Bacteroidaceae; genus Bacteroides. Next base: position 17,671 of record CAMTOS010000040.1, on the reverse strand, counting down.
ATATGTCCGGATATAATCTTCGGTCCACTCCAGCGCATATACATTAAAATCGCTTTGTGCAGATGCCAGATAGCGGCTGTTGGTCTTCTCGGTATTATTGGTATGATTGTAGGCATTACAGTGAATAGCCGATGATACATAGTTAGGATTATAACCTACCTCTTCCATAATATCGATCTCACCATCACCGGGCCATGAAGTAAAGTTTGCCGGCATCATCCAGAAAGCAGGCCATGTACCTTTGCCCGATGGCAGTTTAAGGCGCGCCTCAAAATAACCATACTTCCAGCTTTCGCGGGTATTGATGCGGATAGAATAAACAGTATTCTCTATTTTCTTAGCGATAATCGAGAAGATGCCGTTATTTACCACCGCCAGTTGCTCATCGCCCTGCGTGCAGGCCACATAGTTCTGCAACTCATTATTGCCCCAGCCATTGCCACCTGTTTCATAGAACCACAAATCCTCGTTAGGACGATCACCGCTGTCAAACTCATCGTTCCAGACCAGCGTGTAGCCTTCGGGAGCGATGATACTTTCATCTACCGGCTTGGCTTCCTGCACCACTTCTATTGTATAGCGGGTACTTCCCGATTTCAATACCAGCGAGCCTGTACGCTCACTGGTAGTTGTATTATCTTTTATGGAAACCATTACACTTCCTGTCGCTTCGGTTGAACCCTGAATACTAACGCTTATCCAGCTAAAATCACTGTAAGCACCCCATTCACGGTTGCTGGTTACATCTATCGTCATGCTCGTGGCCTCATAGCCCACTTCAATTTTATCTATCGATGCCTTTACATTGCCGCCAACTACAACTTCGTCGTTGCTATTGCTGCAACTCACACAGCCGATGAGGCCCAGGATAAAGGCTAATACACTAATGTTTTTCATTGTCTGTCGTTTTTTTAAGGATACTAATTATTACAGCTACTTTCTTTCAGGATGATCTTGCTTACAGTAACTTCGAAGTTGGCTGGATTACCGCCAAAGTCGAATACCAGATTCACTTTCGCCATATCGATGCCCGGCATACCCGGCATGCGGAATACCATCTCTTCATATGCCTCGATATTCACACGTTCAGTGAAATAGAAGACATTATCATCTCCCTCCATCGTAAGCTTCACCGTAGCACCATTCATATCTTTGTTGGCTGTAAAGATGCACTGAAAGTCATAACTGTTAGCGGCGTTGGTGCTCATATCGGTATGGAAATGTATCTGACCCTGCCACTGATCTGTAGTAGCTTCAGGCAAACTGAAAGTATAAGAGTTGCCATTGCTTGTCATCGCCGGATCGGCAATCTGGCCCCATCCCGGTGCGTAGTAAAAGGTATTGTTGAACTGCGTAGAGTTCCACATATTGCATACCGAAGTCTCATTCCAGTTTGTTTGCCCCACACCATGCTCCTGCAAGATAACGCTGCTGATAGTAACTTCGCAATTCTCAGGATTGCCTCCAAAGTCGAATACAAGATTGATTTCTTCAATATCAATTCCCTCCATATTGGTCATTTTGAAAGTATAGTCTTCATAAGCATTCAGATTGACGCGTTCGGTGAAATAGAAGATATTGTCATCTCCTACTTTAGTCAGCTTCACCGTAACACCACTCATATCTTTGTTGGCATTAAAGATGCAGCGGAAATCATAGTTCGATGCACTGCTGGTAGGAATATTAGTAAGGAAATGAACCTGTGCCTGCCATTGTCCGAAAGTAGCCTCCGGCAGTGAAATCTTATATGAATTGCCGTTATCTTCGATTACAGGATCGGCAATCTGATTCCATCCCGGTGCATAGTAGAAGAAGTTGGTATAGCTTACATTCTTCCATAAGTTTGTATCTGCATCAGGTAGCCAGATTACATCATCATCATCCTCTCCGCCAGTTCCCGGGTCAACGATAACGGTACCATCATCGCAGCTGTTCTCTTTTAGTACTACACGGCTAATTGTCATTACTGTACTTGCTTCGTTACCACCAAAGTCAAGCACCAGACTCACATTCTCCATATCGATACCTTCCATATTGGTCATGATGAGTGTATTTTCTTCGTAAGCTTTCACTTTAACAGTTTCCATAAAGTAGAATACATTATCATCGCCGGTTTTCACCAGTTTTACAGTGATATTGTTGTGGTCAGTAGTCGACATAAAACACGCCGAGAAGTCATAGTTTGTTGCTGAATTCGTTGTCATATCCGTCAGGAATTTCACCTGAGCCTGCCAGGTATCCGTAGTTGCTTCGGGTAAAGTAATCTTATACGAATTACCATTCGCCTCGAATTCCGGATCGGCAATCTGCGCCCAGCCCGGAGCATACCAGAACTCCATGTTGAAAGTAGCGTTTTTCCACATGTTGCAATCGCTGTCCGGATCATAACCCGCAGGTTTGATTACATCACCACTTGCTAAAGTATAGTGCCATGCAATCTCACCATTATCGGCTACAAGTTCCAGCTTCGAAGGGCTGATGCTTGCTATCTTATAGCGTGGGCGGTTATAGATGTCATCATTAGGAATATAAGGGAACAGAGTCTGTGCAGGCAATGTGATATAAACATCATCACCATCGATATCGAAATCATATTCGGCAGTCTGCACGCTGACAGTTGCCATAAAGTCATTGCCGTCATTTGTATTATACTCTCCGAATATGCTGCAACCAGTATTCACATAAACCGTACCGCCTGCACCCGGATCGTATTTGTAACTCTTATCAGTAGCGAATGTCACTACATCATCGTACAATCCCCAGGCCGCCTTTTCGTTGGCCGATGCAGACCACCAACCCAAGCCATCAGAGCCCGATTCACCACAACCCAGATGTCCGGCTTCATTCCTGGCAATCATCCACTCCTTCTTATCATCGCCAGCCATACGTTTGATGTAAGAGCTGAAATCGACAATCGTATTGTTGATCGTAAACGATTTGGTAATGACACCATCACTGATCCCATTGGCATTGGCCACTTTAATATCAACACTATATTCTCCCGCACGGGCATAGATTCTCTTTAATCCGTTAACCGTCGAATAGGTTTTACCATCGAAAATCCATACCGGCATACACTTCTTATTGGTAATCGAGAAAGTAACCTGATTGAGCGTCTGATCAACATCAATCTTCACATCAAGATCGGTAACCAGCGGTATACCTGCTTCGGACGGACGCGTATAATCGTCATCGTGACATCCGGTGAAAACCAGAAGCAATAATAAAAGGCTTCCTATATAGAATGATTTATTTTTCATGTTCTTAGACTTTTACGGATTAATAATTGTTTTGGGTTAACGTGCCTTGTGCAGCATCAATCTCGCTTTGAGGAATAGGCAGATATTTCTTGCTTTCTGTCCACGATTTAGTACGATAGCCATACACATCGGGAACCAGTGTCTGAGCAGCCTTGCCACTACGAATCAAATCCCAGTAACGTTTGCCTTCACCTACAAACTCCAGGTGGCGTTCGTGCAGGATGTTGTCGATTGTCGGCTCTACGATATCTGTTAATCCGGCACGCTGATGTACACGATTCAGATAAGCTGATGCATCGCCCGAGCCGGCACCACGTGCAATTAGTTCAGCAGCATTCAGCAATGTTTCCGAGAAACGATAGATGCGCAGATTGTTATTCCAGTTCAAATCGGCATCGGCAATCTGATCGGCATTATTTCCGGTGCGTGCAGAATATTTTTCAAGAAAAAAGCCGGTATCCTGATAGCGCGGATTGTATGAACCGTTGGCAGCTGCATTGAAGCAGGTGGCATCGCGGCGTGTATCTCCATCTTCGAACATATCATAGGTTTCCTGGCGTACCGGGCAGAAGCCCCAGCCATTATCATGGTCTTTAGTTCCGTCGATCCAACCATTCGGACTGATAAGGCGTGGCAATACCGTTCCTCCTGAGAAGGTAGGATTTCCCCATGAGCGGGCTGCATTATCATCCTTATAGTTGATTTCCCAGATGCTTTCTTTGCTCCATTCACCTCTTTCATCGAAAATTAATGCATAATCTTCCATCAGATCGTAAGAACCATCATTGATAATTTCTGTCATATAGCCTAATGCTTTCGGATAGCGTGTGTTATCGTTCTGATACATCACCATTTCAGTGTATAGCATATAAGACATGGCTTTGGTTACGCGGCCATAGTCTGATGTTGCTGCCTTCATAGGCAATACATTCATGGCAAGAACATCTTCCAGGTCGGTAATAATGGTTTGATAGACTTCATCGGCACTAACTTGAGTAGCGATATATGGCATCGTGAGATTCTCCATATAGAAAGGAAGGTTTCCCCAGAATTTCCAAAGCAGATTATAGTAGAAGGCGCGTAACACACGGGCTTCGGCCTCAAAAAGCCTCTGACTTTCTGTACTCATGTTTGCCTGTGCCCAGCCGATGTAAGTCCTGACATCATTCGAACGCTTTACTCCCGAGTAAGCTACAGTCCACAAGCCGGTCATACAGTTGGTTGGCAGGGCAGAGTAGTCCATCATAAGATGCCAGTATTGATTATCGTTCTTATCAGATCCGCCCACCCAGATATCGTCGGCCATAATATCAGACATGATATTTATCGGATTATATTGTCCCATACTCCAGTCAGGCCACTGCAATGGATCGTAAGCGGCAATCAGTGCTTCGTATACACGAGCTTCAGTTGTGAAGTAATCTTCAATGGTTTCCTGCGTAGGCGAGTCTACTTCAAGGAATGAGTCGCTGCATCCGGTCGTAATAAATGTACTGAAAGCCAGCGCTGTGATGTAGTTTATATATTTTTTCATATTTGTATGCTATTAGGTATTAGAAAACAAGATTTGCTCCCAGTGAAATGGTACGTGCCTGCGGATATACACCACGGTCGATACCAAGTGAAGTACCACCCGAAGATATTTCAGGATCGTAACCATGATATTTTGTCCATGTCACCAGATTCTCTGCAGCCACATATACACGTAGCATCGAGATAAACACCTTACGTGTCATGTTTTGCGGAAGGGTATAGCCTAACTGAATATTCTTAAGTCTCAGATAGCTGCCATCGTAAACATAAAGGTCAGATGATTGCCAGTTTACATTGTCGCCCTGCACAAAACGGGGAATACGGTTTGAAGTACCTTCACCGGTCCAGCGTTCGAGCATCCATGACGGAAGGTTAGACGATGTAATATCTGTACGGCGTGTCGCATCGAAGATCTGATTGCCTTTCGTTCCCTGGAACATCGCGTTCAGGTCAAAGCCTTTCCATTGTACATTCAGGCTAAAGCCGAAAGTCCAGTCGGGCATGCCCTTACCGATTTTTACACGGTCATCATCATTGATAATGCCATCACCATTCACATCAACAAAGCGAACATCTCCCGGAACTGCATTTGGTTGAATAAGGCTCACTGTACCATCTGCATCAACATATGTATATGCGTTCACTTCATCCGTATTCTGGAAAACACCGGCTGTTTTGTATCCGTAGAAATAGGGGAAAGGCATTCCGTTTTGTGCACGCGTAATGGTACCGATTCCCTGAAAAGAGTCAAGGTTTGCCCATCCGGTATCATTGCCGTATTCCAGCAACTTATTCTTCAGGTAAGCCGCATTGGCATTAAAACGGAAAGTCCAGTCTTTAATGTTCAGGCGATAGTTAAACTCCATTTCCACCCCTTTGTTTTCCATCTTACCCACATTGCCGATAGGTTTGCTTTCGCCTACATACGATGGGATATTCATGGTCATCAGCATGCCATCCGTCTTTTTACGGTAATAATCGATAGAGAAGTTCAGTGCATTATTAAAGAAAGCTGCATCAAGCCCAAGGTCATACTGTTTAGATTCTTCCCATTTCAGGTCAGGATTGGCAAGACCACTTGGCTTCACTCCATTAACCATATTCTCACCTGCTCCGAGGATATAGTTATTATCAGCTGCAGTCAGCACGGTATACATAAAGTTACCGATGTTTTCGTTACCATTCTTACCCCACGAGAAACGTAGTTTCAGGGTAGAAAACCAATCAGGACGTCCCTCAAGGAAGCTTTCGTTGGTTAGATTCCAACCAAGAGAGAATGAAGGAAATACTGCATAATGATTGTTCGCACCAAAGCGGGATGAACCATCACGGCGGACAGTCACCTGTGCCATATAGCGCTCATCGTAATTGTAATTTACACGGGCAAACATCGAAGCGAGAGTTGCTTTCGCATTGGCACCACCGTAAACACTCATGTCACCGTTTTCCTGTAATCCGTTACAGAAGTCAAGATAAGGTTTATTGCCACTTTCATCAATCAACCCGAAGCGGCTACCACCTAAATAGTTGCCACTACTCTTTTTGGCCGACTGACCGAGCATCACAGTGAAAAAGTTCTTTCCGAGCTGCTTGTCATACCACAATACATTTTCAAGCTGCCATACTGTACCACGGCTCGATGATGAATAGGCGCTGCTTCGTGTCGCTTTATTATTGGCTGTAAGATAAAAAACAGGTGTATATCCATCGTTGCCCCAAAATGCGAGATCGGCACCATAAGAGGTTCTGAACTTCAGGCCATCCCAGAGATGAAGCTCAGCCGAGAAGTTGGCTACGAATTTATGTGACCATCCTTTATCTCCCGGCAAAGAGAGCGCTGCCAGCGGGTTCACCATTTCATTATAATCGGTACCGGCAAGCGTAAACAGTTTCCCATTGCGTTTATCGTACATAGGTACATAATCGGCATTTCCAGAATAGTAATCTATCTGATCCTGGGCTGCCTGACCTTCGGCATAAACTGAAAGGATTGGTGAGAGCGATAAAGCACTACCTAATGGAGAGCCATATGATGAGTTTGTCTCAATACCTCTCGATTTGATTTGTGCATAAGATAAGTTCGATGTAATTTTCATCGAGTTCAGCCAGGTGCGCGATTTATTCTCGAAAACAGTATAAGTGGTATTGCTTCGCATCGTCATACGTTTATAGTTAGAGCGATCGAAGTTTCCTCCAACAATACCTTCCTGTGTAAAGTATCCGAACGACATCAGATAGTTTACTTTTTCACTGGCACCACTCATGCTCACCTGATTCGATACAATCGGCGCATTGTTATTGAACGTCTCCTTTTGCCAGTTCGTTCCTTTACCATAAAGATAAGGATCATTGTATTTCGGAGCCATTCCTGCATTGATGGCCCCTTCGTTCATCATCAGGGCATATTCCGTTGCATTCAGCACATCGCGTTCTTTCCAGCGACTTTGCCAGCCATACGAGAAATCGTAAGTTACTGTTGTTTTACCCATCTTGCCACTTTTCGTAGTAACCATAATTACCCCGTTGGCAGCACGTGCTCCGTATACAGCAGCCGATGCAGCATCTTTCAATACCTCGATAGACTGAATATCGCTTGGGTTCAGATAGTCGATACCGCCTTCAATGGGCATCCCGTCTACTATATAAAGCGGATCCGAATTGTTGATGGTACCAATACCACGTACACGAATCTGTGAAGCTGCCCCCGGCTGACCCGAAGAAGAAGTTACCGTAACCCCTGCTGCCAGACCTTTCAGGGCATTGTCCACACGTACAGGTGCGGTGCGACTCAGGTCATCGGCCGATACTTTGGCAATAGCAGCGGTAACAACACTCTTTTTCTGTACACCGTAACCGACTACCACAACCTCATCGAGCGATTCGGTATCTTCTTTCAATTCGATTTTAAGAAAACTCTTTCCACGCACAGGAACATCCTGTGTTTTGAATCCGATATAAGAAACAGAAAGGGTTGCATCGGCAGGAATATTAAGATGGAAGGTTCCATCGAATCCGGTAATTGTACCCATATTAGGATTATCCTTGACGAAGATATTTACACCGGGAAGCGGATCGTTATCCACTTCGCTTAAAACGATACCTTTTACCTCTATGGTTTGCGACCAAACAGACGGGCAGGTAAAGCCAAGCAGAAACATAATTAATAAGATGTGTTTCATACATTTTGTTTATTTAAGATTAACATTCTAATATTTGCGACTCAAAGGTGTTGCAAATATATATGCTGTGTTCTGAATAAACGAAAAAGTGGAAATTCTTAAATACGTCAGCTGCAGTTTATGTATTCGTCAACAATACGTCAATAATTGCTATTGTATTGTAAATCAATATGTAATATACACTTCATTCATACACGCCAGTATGAAAAATAGCTGTGTAACTTTGTGTTTTTTATTGATAAACACAAAGTTGGTTTATGTGTTAAATAGTATTTAAAGCTGTTGCGACAGATAATCAATCAGACTTTCATCGCGGGTTAGATTCATTTTCTTTCTCAGGCGATAGCGGAGCGTCTCAACACCACGTACTGATATATTAAGGAGTGGAGCGATTTCTTTTGTCGAAAGATTCATCTTCAGATAAGCGCACATGATACGTTCGTTGAGCGAAAGATTCGGATGCCTTTCATTTAGCTTCTTCATAAAGTTATTGTGAATAAGGTCAAACTCCTCTTCGATTCTGCTCAAAACCTCATCGTTCTGAATATTAGAATCTATCTTGTTATTTATCACCATCAACTGTTGCTTCCCTTCTTTGCCGCTTTCACCTTTCAGCGATGAGGCCACTTTCAGAATATCGGTTTTTATCTCTGTCAGCATTTCGTTCTTGCGGAGGAAGTTTATCATCAGATTAGCCATTTCCTGACTCTTGTGCTTCAGGTCATATTCCAGCTTTTCTTTTTCTAACTGAATGATGTGTTGCTCCTGTCGCGCCTTCTCTTCTTCGAAAACACGTTCTATCTTGTGCAACTCCTTATTCTTTTCGACTTCAACCTGACGCTTCTTTCGTTTGATGCGTTTCTCTTCCCAGCGATAAAGCAGCCAGACGGCAAAGCAGAAACAAAGAATATAGACAATATAAGCCGGTATGCTGCGATACCAGGGAGCAAGGACGATAAACGACATACTATCGTGCGATGTTGTGCCGTCAGGATAGATTACCTTGACTTCGAAAAGATATTCACCTTCGCGCAGATTACTGTATTCTTTTGTATTGACCGATGCAGACTCCGACCACAATCCATTATTTAAACGATGCTGATAACGGATTTCGTCGCCGATATAGTAGAGCGATTGCCCGTATTCAAAGCGGATGGAATTGTTGGCATATCTGATAACCGGCGTATATTTCTTTTCCAGGAAGTTTGCCGTATAAATCAGTGAGTCTTTGGGGTATGTCAGATACATATTTTGAATAAATACATCTTTACTGAATTCCTGCTGTCCTTTCTCATGGGGAATGGTATACAATGCAAAGCCGCTTTCGTTAGGGATAATCAGTGTTGAGTCTGAGACAGGAATAATTGTCTCGAAGCCTTCTACCTGCTCCAGCAATGACTGATGGATATGGGTAATCCTGGTATTCGCACCACGCTTATAGTTGGTCGTATTCGATACACAGATCTCATGCGGACTCAGACTGATCAGCTTATTTCTGTTTTCTATAAGGTATGTATATTTGGAAACTCCGTTCAGTAAATTGTTCATTTCCTGATTGGGTTTGATCTTATCGCTTTCTACACAATATTCATATATTCCTTGCGAAGTAGTGAAGCATATCCTTTCGTTTATTTTAGCAATATGAATATGGTTATAGTCCGGCATTCCTTTATCAGCACCATATTTCGTAGAGTCAATCACATGTGTCAGCTCTTTATTAAGCTTTAGTTTTGAAATCTGGTCGGCAACAATCACCCAGAGTTCATTATTGTCAAACGACTCCATGAACTGTGATGAATCATTAAAACCTTCAATTTTGCTATAAACTCTCCACTGGCCATTTTCTTTGTTCAGTACGAAAATCCCATCATACGTACCGACAAAAAGCATATCGGGTCTGTCCTTTACTTCACGGCAGATCCATGCCCCGTTTATATCGGCTATTTTTTTCAGCTGAAGATCTTTCAGGAGGAAAATGCCACGATCGTGCAGACAAAATAAGTCATCGCCATGCTGATAAAGATTCCAGACTTGTCCGCTGGAGTTGGGTACAGGTCGTAAGTCGGGCTGATTGCCTTCCGTTTTTACAGGATAGGGCGTATAAAATAACCCGCGATTTGTTCCGAGATAGAGCTTATCGCCTTCAACGGCAGCTGCATATCCCTTTCCATAAGAGTATGGATATGTATAAAGGTTTGTAAACGAGGAATTAAGACAAATATAAGAGATACCACTATCCATACCCGACCACAAATTGCCATCTGCATCAAACGAGAGCGAAAGTACCGTGTTGTTTTGCAGACCGGTGTATTCATTGAAATATTTTATCTTACCAGTTGCATCATCATAAAGCATAACACCTTTGTGAATGGTGCCCAGTGCAATCTTATCCTCGAAAATGTCCATGCAAAAGACTTCGTATTTTTGCAGATACTCTTCTGCACCGGTAATAAATGGTACCACCTGCTGATTCCGGTAAAAGAACAATCCGTCGTAAGCCGTAGCGATAAGTATGCCTTCCTTATAAGGCATGATGCCTTTGATGCGTTTTCCGGTCAGATCATCGGCACCAAAAAGCGGAAAAAACGTATTTCCTACTAATACCTTTACACCATCTTCTGTACCCAGATATAATGTTCCGTTTATAGCATTGGAACAATCGATTTTAAAATACAACGGAATAAAAGTGTAGGTATCATTCAGATATTTAACGACATAGGCATCTCCCTGAAAGTAAAGAATGTTATCTATTTCGTGAATATCCCAGACATTCCCGAAATAACGTTCAAGATGTGGAATGCTGTCCGACATGCAATGATAGCGCATTTCGCCGCTTTCTCCGGGTTCAAAATAGCCAAACTCATTTATGCCACCTGCATATATGCGGTTACTTTGCGAAGATGACATAACCGAACGCACATCCGACCCGTTGTTTACGGGCAGAATATTCCAAACGTTACCATTGTATTGCAGGAAACCGTTTTTATTGGCAAAAAACGTCCAGGTAGAATTATAAGGTTCTATTTGCCAGGTCTGTGTGCCTTTGCCAAATAGTTTTTTATCGAAGTTGATGATGTAGCTGTTCCACTCCGCACAGAGGCGTATAGGGAGAAGAAAAGCAAGGAGAATCCATAATATAAAGAATTTCTTCATTGCAATGAGTTGACAGATGTGTGTTTTCAAAGGTTTTCTATGTGCAAAAATAGAACAATTTATTACACATCTGTCAGCAATGCCTTCTATTCATATTTATTTAACTAACTCCGCTGTAAGGGTAATTTCTCCGCTGCCGTAGCATATTCTCGATTCGCGGTCGTAAATCACACCAAACTGGCCGGGGGCGATGCGTTGCAGCGGTTGTTCACTTTTCACGATCCACTTGCCTTCGTCATTCAGGTAGATGGTGCCGTTATGAAACTCGGGACTGTGGCGAATCTTGAAAGTTATCGGAGTGGGTACCGATGAGAAGCCCGGGTTTTCGGTAATGAAATGCAGGTCACGAATGGCAAATTCAGACGAGCGATAGTTCTCTATCTTATCGGCGTGTACAATGTAAACGATGTTCTTCTCGATGTCTTTATCGACCACAAACCAGGGACCTTGCGACAGGCCGAGACCTTTGCGCTGGCCAATGGTATGAAACCAATAACCCTTGTGCGTACCAATTTGTTTACCGGTGGTCAGGTCGATGATAGCGCCTTCTTTCTCGCCTAAGTATCGTTTCACTAAATCGTTGTAACTCACCTTACCCAGGAAGCAGATGCCCTGACTGTCGCGGCGGTAGGCAGTAGGCAAGGCCACCGATTTAGCCAGATCACGCACTTCATCTTTCGACAAACGGCCGATGGGGAAGATCACTTTAGAAAGTTGTTTATAACTGAGCTGACAAAGGAAGTCGGTCTGATCCTTCACCTTATCTTTGGCCGTGCCCAGCCAGTATTTATCGTTTTCGAAATAAGTCGTGGCGTAGTGGCCTGTGGCAATCTTATCGAACTGATAGCCCACACGCTCCTCAAAGCAGCCAAACTTTATCAGCTTGTTGCACATCACATCGGGATTAGGGGTCACTCCCTCTTTCGACTTCTCGATGATGTACGCCACCACCCGGTCCCAGTACTCCTTATGCAAATCGATAATCTCGAACGGAAGCTTGTATTTATGCGCAATGAATCGGCAAAGCTCGATGTCCTCTTCCGAAGAACACTCCAGTGTTTCATCGCCATTGCCTATCAGAATATAGAAAAGCGAAGGTTTATGTCCCTGTTCACAAAGCAGATGAACCACCAGCGAACTGTCAACTCCTCCCGATAAAAGCACGGCTATTTTCTCTTCCATATCACTTTCTGTTTTTTAAGTTATTTCAAAGTGCAAAATTAACAATACTGACGCATATATGGAATCACACAATCGTGGTATTTTCTTTATTTGCCAAACATTAGCATTTACTATATAAAGCAAGTGTGCCGATAGTTCAGAATCTCTTCCTTACCATCGGCACACAATGATTTTTTTTAACCCTTTAAGATATTAGTCCTTGTCATATTTAGACAATTCTTCATCCTGAAGTTTTTCAGCATGTTTATCTCCCTTTTTAATAATTGCATCGAGCACAGCTACAGCTTTGAAACATTCAAGGATAGATTTCACATCACCATCAATTACATCAAGCAAACCACTTTTTGCTTCGAAAAGAGCTTTCAGGCGCTGAGGTGCTTCCTTTTCATCTTTCTTCATGTTTTCGCGGGCATATTCAATGCGTTTTCCGAAATCCTGCAATACAGCAGCCAAATCTTCTTCTTTCATATAAATAAGGTATTTAAGTTATAACACACGTTTTATTTATATAATGCAAAGCCGTCTAAATTGTTCAAAACGGTACCCCTTTATAGCAAAATTTATTGTTTCTCCGTTTGGAAATGCGGAAACCTGAAGGTGTAGAACACCAGGTAGAGCACGCCGATAACCAGTACTGAAGTCGATGCCCACATACCGATCTTATCGAGGGCAACCCCCATGGCAAAAGGGAAGAGGGCGCCACCAAACTGTCCCATAATCATCAGCACCGAAACCTTGTTTTTTACTTCGGGCAGATGCAGAACCGATTGCGACAGAAAGACGGGAAACAGGCTGGCATTGCCAAACCCCACCATGCAGATGCACAGACAAATCATGAATTTATTGCTCACAAAGTAGAGTAGAATAAGTGCGCAGAGAATTATCCCTATGCTGATAAGGAAGAAGTGGAATTTAGAGATTTTATTGATGATGGCCGTCCACAGAAAGCCACCGGTCAGGCGTGCCAGGAAGTAGAGTCCGGCAGCAAACGAGGCTTTATCGAGCGTGATGCCCAGTTTGTACATCAGCAGTTTTGGCGCCACGGTATTAGTTCCTATATCTATTCCCACATGACACATCACACCGATGAACGTCAGCAATATAAAACTATCTTTCAGCAACCGGAAGCTGCCCAGAAAGTCGGCCTTGCTTTCGTGAATCTCCTCTTTATCGACCTTCATAAAGATGAGTAGCAACAGCGAGATGATGGCTATAATAAGATAGACGAAGAACAGTACGCGCCAGCCCAGTCCCAGGAAGTGAGCGCAATATAATGAACCAAAAGTGGCGATGTACGGGGCGGTGAAAGCGGAGATGGTTTTTACCAGTTCTCCCATAGTAAAGTGATGCGCCAGCTTTTCCCGCTCTATCATGGTGGAAAATAGCGGGTAAAGGGAGGATTGAAGACAAACGTTGCTGATGCCAAGCAGAATAAAGCAGATCAGCATGTAGGCATAGGTCTCGAGCAACAGCGGCAGAAACAACGAGAGTACCAGCACCGACATACAGATAAGAACGGTGTTTTTCCGGCCTATCTTTTCCATCACGATATCAGTGGGCACGGTGCAGACCAGAAACCATATGTAGACCAGTGAGGGCAGAATGTTGGCTTTGGTATCGCTCAGGTGCAGCGCCTCTTTGATGTAGTTCGATGAGATGCCGACCATCGAGAGGGTACCCAACACAAAAAAGCAGCTCATAATCGATATAAGCTGATAGTGCACGAGCCGGTTTGGTCTGATTTTACCCGTCATTCTATAGTTGTTGTTTAAGATACTTTGCAGTAATCTACAAACTATAACAAAATAGGGCGGGATAAAGGTTAGCCGTTTCTAAAAAGATTTTGTTTTATTCTTCCGCGAAAAGCGTCTGATTGTCGTTGGGCAGTGGTTTACGGGCATCTTCACGGGCACCCAGTTTCACCAGTTTACGGGCAGGCGCTACCAGACTTTGTGTGCTGTTCAGCAATTTCTTATCGGCATGGTCGTAGGCTTTCGCCACTGCTTCGATCTTGCTGCCAATGTCGCTGAAGCGTTCATAAAACTCACCGACACGTTTTACCACATCACTGGCCAGGCGGAATACCTCTTCCTGATTTTGTGTCTGTGCCATGTGTACCCAGGCTATTTTAATCATGCGCAGCGCTGCTGTCAGGTTTTGCTCGCTGGTAATAAACACGCCATTCTCAAAGGCATTGCGCCACAAAGAGGTGTCGTTGTAGAGTGCCAGTTGCAGTGCCGCCTCTACCGGTACAAACATAATCACATAGTCCAGCGACTGTCTTGGCGCGTTGATGTAGCGGCTGTAATCCTTGCGTGAGAGCTCCTTTACATGTCCGCGGATACTGTTCAGGTGGCGGTTCAGTGCATCCTCGCGTTCCTCATCCGTCTGTGCATTCTGATACTCTAAAAAGGCTGTCAGCGATACCTTTGCATCGATCACCGCATCCTTATCATCAGGGTAGTGCAACACCACATCAGGAATCATGCGCTTGCCCGTTTCATCGTGTCGCAACGCTTGTCCGTTGCCATCGCGCAGCGTGGCTTGTGTATGGTAATGCTTGCCCTCTTCCAGTCCCTGACTGCGCAACAATTCGTCCAGAATAATCTCGCCCCAGTTCCCCTGGATCTTATTTTCGCTCCGCAACGCTTTAGCCAGTTTATCGGCCTCCGAGCCTATGGCATTGGCACGTTTCAGCACCTCCTCAATGGCCTTCTCCAGCGAAGCCGTATTCTTGTTTCCCGTATCACGGTTGCTCTCCATTG
Organism: uncultured Bacteroides sp.; assembly: GCA_947074195.1. Classification (GTDB taxonomy): domain Bacteria; phylum Bacteroidota; class Bacteroidia; order Bacteroidales; family Bacteroidaceae; genus Bacteroides. The sequence goes on along the minus strand of CAMTOS010000040.1, from coordinate 2,599 downwards.
CCGTTTTCATCTCCCTGATGGTCTCTTTCAGCGGATTCACAATGGCATTCATCTGCGTATTGTTACTGGCCGATAACTCCTCGGCACGTCTTTTCAGCAACTCATCCGTCGCTGTTTTCAGTTGCTCCTGCACCAGTTTCAGTTGTTCGCCAAACTGCTTCTGTCGCTCATCCGCTTCCTTTCCGGTCTGTTCGCGAAGCAATTCAAGTTCGCGTCCCAGCGTCTGATTCTCGGCAAATAGCTCGTTCTTATCGGCCTGAAGTCTACTCATATTTTCGTTCAGGCGATTCATTTGCTCTTTCAGTTCGATGGTATTCTCGCGCAGACTTTCGATAGTTGCTTCCCGGGCAGCAATCTCAGCCTGATGCGTAGCAATAGCCGCCGTCTTTTTAGCGTTGGCAAACAAATAGCCGATCACTACTCCGAGAGCGATTCCGACAGCGATAAACAAAACAATTTCCATGAGGTGCAGATGATTAGTTTGATGGCAAATATAGCAACAAAGATCGAAGTAAGATGCAGTGACTTTATTCTAATTTACCAGTTGCAAGTTCTTGTTTAAGAATTTCGTAAACGTAGCGGGGGCTTTCGATATACAGACCTGTAGTCTCATCTGAGAGTTTTTCGAAAGTCATCGAATTGTAAAATAATTCAATAGCCGAAGGGGTATCAAGCTCAGTCTCTATTACAATATAGCCAATCATATCCTTTTTTGCAGATTTTAGATTTATCGTTTCTGTATTCATAATCGGTCTTTTCCGCAAAAATAGACTTTGCCCCGATTCCCTACAAACCATACGGTCCGAAATTCTTCCGAAAATTCTCTTTGCAGCCTTGAGCCTATTCTCAAAAATAATCTCCATTCACAGACTTCCCCCTCGGGGGGACTTGAGAGGGGGGATATTTATGCTATGCTATGCTATGCTTTGCTATGCTATGTGTACTTTTGTCGACATTTTTTGCGTTTTTGTATACAACTTCTGCCAAAAGGAACAATTACGGATTGATGTTTTAACAACTCACGCTATCTGCTTTAAAATTGATTCATCTTAAAGAATAACTCTATTGATATATAGCTGGTTAGCGCTGCCTGCCCGGCTGAGTATAGCTTGCTGATACACCGGCAAGCTATGAACAATACATCACGAAACTATCGCCAGGAATCCTGTTTTTGAAGCATCTTTGAAAGAATTGTCAAAAGACTATGATACAATGAAATAGATGAAAATATGGACATCGTTGCTAGATTGGCAGGATGAAGAAAAAGAAATAGATGAAAAACTAAAAGCAATAAGGGAGAAAGCAATAAGGATTGGTCTGAATGACTGAAAATGAGTATAAAAAGAAATATAACCAAATAGTTATATGCATCTAACGAAATCGTTATCTTTGTTGGAATATTAAATACAATACTGATGCAGATACAACTATACCTCAGAAGAAACGCCGACGGCCGCTTTGTTTGCAGTTTCGAACAATACGATTTTTGGGAAGAAGCCGATACCGCCGAAACCGCTTACAGAAATCTGGTCCTTTTCCGGCAGGACATTATCGATTTCTTTTTAGAAGGCGGATGCGATTATTATTCCCTCTCATTTACGGTAAACTATGATGTTCCTTCCTTCTTTTCGCGCTATAATTATATCAATATCACTAAGTTTGCCACGCTGGCGGGCATCAATCCGTCACTGATGCGACAGTATGCTTCGGGACTGACCAAGCCCGGTCCGCAGCAATGCGATAAGATAGAGCATGCCATCCGGATCATCTGTATGGATATGCAGGGTATACATATTGAATAATGCTGCGTACCTGATAAGACAGGTACACAGCATCACCAAAAATCAAAAAATTATGAAAATCAATTTACATCAGCCACTACAAGGAAACAAGTGTCTCCCGTCATGTTATTGTAAGTAGGGCGAATATAAACGTTATCGTATCTGTAGTAAGTTACACCATTGACCTTAATCGGAGTGGCAAAATAGGGAAGGCTTGACAGACAAGCTCCTATCGGAGGGGTAACCACTCTGTAGCCGCTGCCGGTATAGTAATAATATACACCGTGATAGCTGTAGTAGTTACTATAATTAGCCATAGGCGTAGCTCCCGATGGAATAGAATTCATAATCAGTCCGAGCACCGGAAGTACCACACTGTAAATACCGTTCACGATATTAAAGAAATTACCATCGTGATAATAATAATTATGTCCGCCCCAGCCGATATTGCTGAATCCGCCCTGTGGTGCATTACGAATATCATACCACCACGAGTTGGGGTTGTAATAATTATTGATGGTTATGTGGCTGCTGGAACTTCCCCACGGATTTCCCCATGAATTCCCATTCCAGCTGCCACCGCCGCCACCACCCCAAACATTGCCAACGTTATTATTCCATAACGGGCTGTTTGGATTGATATTGATACCGGAATTATGGTGTTTATTGGAATTGTTGTTCCAATTGCCTCCATTATTCCAATTCCCACCATTCCAGTTACTATTATTGCTTGATGAGTGATGAACCACCACCGGACCTAATCCATCCTGTGAATTCCATCCGGAGATATTTGTATGATAATGATTATTGTTATTATT
>CAMTOS010000039.1 GCA_947074195.1 uncultured Bacteroides sp. | reverse complement strand
TCCATCTTCATGGAACCGTCTTTGCTCATGTCCATCTTGTCCATCGGCATATCCATGTCCATGGAATCATCTGCTTCTACTTTATTGTCTTTATCAACGCTGATGGGAATTTCCTTACCATCAACATCGATACAAACCTTGCCTTTTCCAAATTTATTGTAAGCCCAAAGTGCCAGATAATTTCCCCATAATCCGGTAAGTATCCAGACTACATTCATGATCTTCATGGATTGTTTGTGGCGCCTCAGGTCATAGGCAATAGCAATGGCTATTCCAATTCCCGAGCAAACAAAGAATACTGCGAATAAATTGAGTAACATATCGTTTCGTTTTTAAATTATCGTTTTAATGTATCTGGCCTGCTGCCGCTTCATCGAGATAAAACTCCACATCCTGACCGTTGCGCGCAATAAATGCAGCAGGTAAGCCACAATCTGATAGAAGAATCTCCTGCATAACCTCAGCCTTATTTTTCCCCATGACTAAGAAAAATACATGCTTGCTGTTAAGAATAGGCAATCCTGTTAAAGCAATGCGCAGTTGTCCGTTAGATGGATTTATGCTTTCGGCATAAAGCTGATTTGAACGTAAAAGATTCTCTTGTCCGGGGAATATGGAAGAGGTATGTCCATCGGTACCTATACCCAGAAGCACTATATCAAACTGTGGCCAGTCATTTACTTTAGGAAGCGTGCGTTCAACGATTTCTGAATAATTGATGGCTTCTTCTACCGGATCGTTTTCACCTTTGATGCGGAATACATTTGCTTGAGGTATTGCTACTTTATCTAAAAGCAAATCGTTTATCAATTTAAAATTGCTTTCTGAATTCAATGGCGGCACACATCTTTCGTCCACAAAAAAGATACGCATCCTGTTCCAGGGAGTGATGGCATTATATTCGTTTGCCCATAATTCATACAGCAGTGCAGGCGTACCCCCACCACTAAAAGCTATATTAAATACTCTTTCAGGTTCTTTCATCATGAGTTCGAGAATTCTGAAAATTAAAGCTCTTGTTGTAGCCAAATAAGATGGGAAAGCATATAGTTTCATAATTCGCAATATTTATCTGTGTCAGTTAAATTTTTACAAGGATTTGTCCATTCGGCATGATGATAATGCATCATGTCTTCACTTTCGAGTGGCCCCCATGTCCCGGCAGGATAGCCATACAGCGGTGCTTCAGGATGTTTTTGCCAATAGTTTAATATCGGATCAAAGAATCGCCAGGAGGCTTCCACAGCATCACTGCGGGTAAACAGTGTCGGGTCATTCTGAATACAATCATCGATCAGACGGGCATAGGCATCACCCATAGGAATACCACCCAGCTGATTATAATCGAATGCCATGGTTACATTTTTAATCTGGAAACCTGATCCAGGCACTTTTAACCCGAGACTTAGCACTATCCCTTCATTGGGTTGTAAACGAAGTATCAGTTTATTGGCTTTGGGACAATTTCCTTTACTACAGTGAAACATCTGATGGGGTGTTTCGCGGAAATGAACAACGATTTCGGTCACTTTCGTAGGCATTTGCTTACCGGTGCGAATATAAAATGGTACACCACTCCAGCGCCAGTTACCTATTTCGAGGCGCATGGCAATATAAGTTTCAGTGCGCGAATCTTCCGGAATACCTTTTTCTTCGCGATAGCCTATTTTATAATGACCTGCGGTATATTGTCCGCGTACAATATGATCGTTGAAATCGATTTCTGTCAACGGTTTCAGGGAATCGTAGACTTTCACAATTTCATTTCTGAATGTATCGGCATTAAATATGGCAGGCGGCTCCATGGCAGCAAGTGCCACTAACTGTATCAGGTGATTCTGAACCATATCTCGCAAGGCCCCTACTTTATCGTAAAAACCACCACGATCGCCTATACCGAGGTTTTCTACGGCAGTAACTTCAATGTAGTCGATATAATTTCTGTTCCAAAGAGGTTCGAATACTCCGTTGGCAAAACGGAAAGCCAAAAGATTTTGCGCCGTTTCTTTGCCCAGAAAATGGTCGATGCGGTAAATCTGATGTTCATCAAAAACATTCTCATAGATTTTATTCAAAGCCAAAGCCGATTCGAGATTATATCCGAATGGTTTTTCCACGATGATACGCGATTCTTTGGTATTGAGTCCGACCGACCTCAGATATAACGGAATTTTACCATAAAGCACTGGAGGAGTGGATAAATAGTATAGAATATTACCATTGAAATGTGCACCTCCGAGAGTATCTATTTTATCTTTTAAAGAGGCATATTGATTTTCCTCGGCCGGATCCATGCTCTTATAATAAAGATGTGCGATGAACTCATCTATCTTCTCTTTATCCTGCAAAGATTTGTCGAGGAAATGATACATCTCTTTGTTGATATATTCACGATAACTTTCATCCGAATAAGTAGTACGGCTGGCTCCGAGTATGGCAAAATCGTCATTCAATCGTTTTGTATAAAACAATGAATATAATGCCGGCATAAGCTTACGCTTTGTAAGGTCTCCCGAGGCCCCGAATATTACAATAATCAATTTTGCCATAATAGAATCGTTAAGCCATTGGTTTAAATTCCGTAAGAACCGAAATGAGTATTGCCTTCATTATTGGCCCATTGTGCATGGAAGAATTTACCACGCAGATCGTCTGTTCTTTCGAAAGTGTGTGCTCCGAAATAATCGCGTTGTGCCTGAATAAGGTTAGCAGGAAGTTTTCCCGATTTCAATGAATTGAAATAATTCAACGCTGCACTGAAGGCAGGTACAGGTATATCGTTCTGGATAGCTTTTACGATAGTATCTTTCCAACCCGGAATCAATGACTTGATTTCATCGCGGAAGTAAGGTATCATCAGCATATGTTCCGGAGTAGCCGAGCCTTTATAGGCGTTTGCTATTTCGTTGAGGAATATGCTTCGGATGATGCAACCTTCGCGCCAAACATTAGCAATTTCAGAAAGATTGAGATTCCAGTTGTATGTTTTTGATGCTGCACGCATTACTTCAAAACCCTGGGCGTAAGATATGAGTTTTGAGGCATATAGCGCTGAAAAGAGTTCGCCCACCAGCTCGCGTTTATTGAATACAGGCATTGCCTTATCGTTGACAAATGCTTTGGCTGCATGTTGTCTTAAAGTTTTCTCTGCTGAGATGCAACGCTCGAATACAGCAGAAGCAATCATTCCAAGTGGCATACCTAATTCCATGGCCGAGGTAACAGACCAGCTACCGGTTCCTTTTTGTCCGGCTACATCGAGAATATTATCTATCAGATACTCGCCATCTTTTTCTTTGAATTGCAGTATGTTTGAAGTGATTTCTATAAGATAGCTGCGCAGTTTTCCCTGATTCCAGTACTGAAATACTTCCGCCATCTGGTCATTATCCAGATCGATTAGTTTTTTCATCATCCAGTAGGCTTCTGCAATGATTTCCATATCGCCATACTCAATGCCATTGTGGACCATCTTTACAAAATGTCCCGATCCGTCAGGGCCGATCCATTCGCAACACGGTTCATTTTCAACGGTTTTGGCCGCTATACTTTGAAATATGGGTTTGATAATTGGCCATGCTGCTGCCGAACCACCGGGCATTAGCGACGGACCATTGAGGGCTCCTTCTTCTCCACCCGAAACACCACAGCCTACAAACAGAAAACCTTTCGATTCTGCCAGGGCAACACGTCTGTTGGTGTCTTCGAAATAAGAATTCCCTCCATCAATAAGGATATCGCCGGGCGATAATAACGGGAAAAGCTGTTCCATCAGCTGATCGACTGCCTCGCCTGCTTTCACCATGAACATTATCTTTCGGGGAGTCTCTATATCTTGTGCAAAAGCACTCAGATCGGTAAAACCTTCGATGTTTTTTCCTTTTGCGTCGCCGTTGATAAAGTTTTCTACCACTTTCTCTTCTGCCTGTGGCACTGTGCGATTATAAACCGCTACATTCCATCCCTTGCTCTCCATATTGAGAGCAAGATTACGACCCATGACACCCAGTCCGATGAGTCCTATATCTGCTTTTTTCCCGTTTAACATATCCTATTATTATTTTAACAATATAACAACTTACCAATTATAATGTTCAGCTTTTCGGTCTGATATCGGGCTTTATACAGAGTATTCATCTGAAGAAATAAATTGTGCGGGACAGGATTGAAGAGAATAACAAAAAGCAGTAAAATAAAAATAGCGCTAATACTTTATGAATAAAGTAATTAGCGCTATTTAGTACACCCTCAGAGATTCGAACTCTGGACCCACTGATTAAGAGTCAGTTGCTCTACCAACTGAGCTAAGAGTGCATATGTTTTAATCGTTTGGTGATGCAAAAGTAAATGTTTATTTTTAAAAAACAAACGTTACATCCTATTTTCTATAACATAAATTTTTAACATGCAGTTTTACAAGACTTTAATCTTTCTTTTTTCCAAGCGTATAAAACAGATATCCGGTAGACAGGAAGCCGATAAACGTGAAAACAGCGAAAACCCACGAACTGAAGGCCACTTGCATACCTCCCGAAATGATGTGTCCACTGGTGCAACCACCTGCCATACGCGCACCGAAAATAAGTAATATACCACCGATGAACGCCCAGATGATACGCTTTATTTTGTTATCGCCTTTGTAGTACGACCATCTTTCCTGCACTAATTTTACTCTGAATGTTCCGGTTGCTATCGAGAATACAAATCCTCCAAAGAATGCACCGATCAGTAATAATGTCTGCCATCTTCCGGCATTAAAAACACTGGCAAAATAGTCATTCTCTACAAATCTGACAATACCATCACCTAAATAGGCATAGCAACTCGATGCCCCGAGCGGACGGCCGAACCCTCCATTCAGGAAAAGACCGCAATTCAGCAAAGCCAGCCCGATGGCGGTAACTACCCAGTTATTACTGGCAATACCGTTCTTTTTATCTATTACATTGAGCCACCATGCTCCGCCAATAAGTAGAATGGCTATCAGAAACATCACGATGATGTAGCCAGCCGAATAGACACCACCCATGACGCTGAAAAGTGTAGGACCACCTAAATCGGGACCAAACCATCCGCTGATCCAAGGAAATAATGCAGTGTAAATAATACCACCGACAAATCCGCCGACGATCCCCCAGAAAGCATCCATCGCACCTTGTCCGAACGATATTGGCAGTGTACCGGGGCAATACCCCAGGATAGACATACCAATACCAAAGATAATACCTCCAACGATTATTCCAACCAGATAGAATGTTTTCACATGGAATTCAGCCATATCACCCATCATCAGAAACATCAGAATAATGCTGCCAATGGCCATTACAGTCATAATAGTTTTGGCTACCGTAAAATCTTTTAAAACAGAAAGCCCGGCTATGGTATTATATTTGTTCAAACCGCCATAGCTCAACAATAAACCGAAAATAAATCCCGTTATAATTGCAATCATTGTAATTCAGTTTAGTAAAATGAAAATATAACAACTTATAAAGTGGTTTGTTTCTATTTAATCGTAAATGATAAATATTTGCTGATAAATAATTCTTTTTTATATAATTATTGTTAGAAATATTTATCTTTGAAAGCAAAACAACATCATATGATACCTATTCTTCTGCACGATAATCTTACATTCAGGATGGCCTGCATAAAAGACATTTCTGCTATCTGGGAAATAATGCATCAGGCCAAAGCGCACATGAAAAATTATGGCAGCCGCCAGTGGGATGATGATTATCCTGCCTTCTCGACCATAGAAGATGATATAGAACGAAATGAAGGATATGTAATCTGTAAAGATCAGGAGATAGTGATTTATGGTGTAATCTCATTTGCCGGTGAACCGGTTTATGACCAGATTGATGATAAATGGCCGAATAAACTTCCTTACCTCACCATACACCGCCTGGCTGTAAACGATAAGTTTAAGCAACAGGGGTTTGCCCAGCGTTTTTTTCAGCTTGCCGAGAAGGAAGCTTTGAAAAGCGGCATTACTAACTTCCGTATTGATACCAATTTTGACAATGCTTTTATGCTGCATCTTATCGACAAAATGGGTTTCCATTTTGCCGGAGAAGTCGTTTACCGGGGTACGGAAACGCGTCGTGCTTTCTGGAAGACTATTATACCCAAACCCTACTCTTTTGGCTGTGAAGGATATACATTGCGTGAGATTACTTATGAAGATGCAAAACCCATATTTCAAGGATTGAATAAGTACAGAGATGATATGCGTCAGTGGCTGCCTTTTGTAGATAACATGCAAAAGCTTAGTGATGAACAGGCGGTGGTAGAAAGCTTTCTGATGCCTAAATATGCCATTCGTAATTTAACGTATGTCATTGAACATGGAGGTATCTTTTGTGGAATGATAGGCATGTCAGGGCTCGATCTGATAAACGACCGTCTGGAAATAGGATACTGGCTCTTACCACCTTACAGGGGCAAAGGCATTATGACAGCGGCCACTAAAGCACTGTGCAAATGGATTTTTAAGCACAGACCTATTAACCGGATACAAATAAAATGTTCCGTAGACAATCACGCCAGTAATGCTATACCTAAACGCATTGGTTTTAAGTTCGAAGGCACCGAACGTGAAGGGCAGCTTTTGGCATCAGGAAAATATACCGATATCAATGTGTATAGCTTACTGAAAAAAGATAAGTTTTAAATTTTTATCGCCATACTCCGGCAATTTTTTCTCCGCAATTACAGCAACAACCCTCCTTCAGGTGGTTTTCTATCACAGTAAATCCCCGGCGGTGTATCAGTAATGTGTGGCATTTCGGGCAATAGGTGTTCTCGCCTTCTATCTCGCCCACATTCCCCAGATAAACATATTTCATCCCTGCAGTTTGCGCAATATCCCGCGCCTTAAGTAACTTGGCTAATGGCGTAGCCGGAATATTTTCGAGTCGGTACATAGGGAAGAAACGGCTAAAGTGCAGTGGGTAATCTGCAAACCCATTAGCAACCAACCAGTTGCACATATCTGTCAGCATCTCTTCCGAATCATTCAATGTAGGAATCAGCAGGTTTGTAATCTCCAGCCAGACGTTGTGCTTTTTGAGTATCAGCAATGTATCGAGCACAGGTTGCAGTGTAGCCCCGTTTAATTTCCGGTAAAGTTCATCGTCAAAAGATTTCAGATCGATGTTAGCTGCATCGAGAAAAGGAGCAAGTTCTTCGAGGGGTTGCTTATTGACATATCCTGCCGAGACAATGATGTTACGGATATTATTCTCCCGGGCCAGTTTGGCAATATCGCGTGTATATTCATAATATGTCAGGGGTTCAGTATATGTGTAGGCTATGCTGGGACATTGCTCATCGAAGCATGTCTCAATAACCATTGATGGCGGTACTTCAATCGATGCAGCCTCGTTTACTTTTTCCTGGGATATGGTATAGTTCTGGCAATTCTTGCATGACAGATTACAGCCGGTTGTAGCTATGGAAAGGCATCGGCTGGCAGGCAGAAAATGAAACAACGGTTTCTTTTCTATCGGGTCGATATTCATGGTACATGGCAACCCATAAACTTCGCTGATGAGTTTACCGTTACGGTTTACACGACTCAGACAAATGCCGTATTGCCCGTCGCCAAGTCGGCAAGCGTGCGGACAAAGATCACACTGCACTCCTTTATCTATGCTATGATAAAAAAGCGCTTCCTTATTAGATTGATGTTTTACTCCTCTCATGACAATTCTTTTTCGCTAAATACCACGGCTTCATATGTATACAGATCGGCTTCCAGCCATCCGTTCCAACCCAATCCGGCCTTATCGCGGGCACAGTGCCCCAGAAACTCCTCTTTCGTCCAGTTAGTTTCTTTTGCTACCTGTGGCAGGAATGTGCCGCTTCGTCCGTCTTTTATCATAAAGATTCCGTCTTTCCCTAATTGGAACTCATCAATATTATGAATCAGTTTCAATGGTGAAAGTACAGATATTTCAATATCAAGCAAATCGAGTTCGTCATTATGCAACGGATGAAAACGAGGATCTTCAAAAGCCGCAGCAATGGCCATGCTTTCTATGGTTTTATAAAGTGGTTTATCGCCAACCAGATGTCCTATACATCCTCTTAATTTCCCCTGCTCATGCAGCGTAACAAATGCTCCGCACCGGGTTTTCAGAATCGGAGTCAGCTCATCTTCTGTATAAGCCGGGGTATTGGTCTTGTTCAGCCGGTTGACAATGGTTTGGCGTGCAATATGCAGCAATGTTCTTTTCTCATCATCAGTCACACAGAAACTATTCGTCTCGGGTTTAGCTTCCTGTTTAGCAGTTGCAGCTTCTCCCTTTCGGTAAAAGGCAAAAGCATGATAACCCACTACCTGATCTTTACCACCATATTTCGAATCGCCCGAATTACGGTAAACCAGATGTTCAATGCGAATATTACCGGCACTCTTTATCATAAGTAACAATAAGAGAATTGCCGATTGTCCGCAGGCACTTGTCACCAGATCTTTCATTTTCTCGTCGCTATTCTCAATAATTGCTCCGATAAAAGCTTTCGGATCACCATCGGCAATGGCTTCACCGGTTCGTTTGTCGGCTTTGCAGGCCGCTTCATAACTGGTATAGTGCGAGAAATCGCTGCTGATAATGAAGAGATTATTCTCATTAAAATAAGGATAAAGGGCCTGGGCAATGCTCTGAATAACCGGCACTGTATCACTTCCGATAATAATTGGAACTATTGGTGGTACTTCCTTCAAATGATATTGTAAAAAAGGTAATTGCACCTCAAGCGCATGTTCCTGCACATCTCCCTGTGGATGATATACAAAACTGTCACAAATGTCTATCAGTTTTTTGCATAATTCAGTATCGACTTTTACAAATCCCAGCGGAGTTTCATAAACATCGGCTTTATAGTTAATTGATGCACCGTCTATGCGGGTGCGGTGTGCCGGACCAATCAGGAAGATATTGTCATATTTCTTATCTGGGTCGATCTGTGCATAAGCCTCTGCGGCTACAGCGCCCGAAAAAACATAACCGGCATGAGGGACTATCAGTGCGCAGGTATCAGGATTTCCTTTTACATCTTTGTAAGGTTCAAAGAATTCGGCCATCATGGATTTTAATTCCACTACATCAGCAGGATAAAAACTACCTGCAACAGCCGCTTCACGGATATTGGGGTTATTGTTGTTTGACATATCTGATAGGTTTTAAAAGGATTTAATGAAAATAACACTTCAATGCAGTGAATGTTGCATTGAAGTACCGGTTTCAGATATGTTAAATAACAAATCTGTCGTAGCATCAGGCTGTATATCAGCAATTATCCGTTCGTATTCTCGCTATTCTTAAAAATTCGGTCGAGCAATGAGAATATTTTATTTTTGAAAATAAAGAAAGGCATAGCACAAACAAAAGCACCAACCATTAAAGGAAACGGATCATCCTGGAAAAAGAATTTGCAGATATATGCACCTAAAAGTGCGCCACAAAATATCAGAATAAGAAGAATTAGCTGATAAAAGAATCTCATAATTTCATTGGTTTTAGTGTTTTTACTCTAATCATATTTATACATAACAAATGAATGCTAAAAGTTCCTTAACACACGCAATTTATTTTTATGTATTTGTTGTAATTATTCATTTTTGGAAGTATCATCTTTTCTGAAATAGTTTTTAAAACATGATATTATTTATGGTCGATTGGAAGTTAATCTATACATTTGTCTGTAGTTTTCTTGTATTTTCACAGATAAAGCTAAGCATTAATTAATAAAACAAAATCATTGTCGGCAGACAAACATTCATCGAAATATATGCGTAATAATATATTTACCAACGCGTCATGCAATAATATTTTTTCGCACTCCCTAATGTCATTTTATGATGATGCGAATCATCATAATGTAATCAACCAGATACTTCAGGATATCTTAAGTCTCTTCAATGCCGATCGCTCATATATCTTCCTGTACGATTTTGAAAACAAAGTACAATGGTATGAATATGAAGCCTGTTCTAAAGATGTTATTCCGCAAAAAGATATCATTGTAAAGGTACCTTTAACAGACAGCTCATGCATCAATAATCTGGTGTTTAACTACAAACCTCTGATTATGAATGATGTGGAGGATATGAAAGAGCTTTCTATTTCTGAATATGATATTCTAAAAGCCCAGGATATTAAATCGATTATCATTACCCCGATTACCCATATGGATAAAGTATTGGGATACATTGGTGTAGATATAGTAAAAGATTATCGCAAATGGCGCGAGCAGGATGTTACGCTTTTATATCTTTTATCGCACATTGTCGGGGCCAGTATTGCTATTGATAAAAAAAGCAGTAAGCTGGAAAAGAGCGAAGCCAACAATATTGTACGTGTTTTAGAGAGCATTTACAATGATATTCCTATCGGTATTGAGCTTTATAATCCATCAGGAAACATCATCGATATTAATAACACTGACATGAAAATTTTCGGTATAACCGATAAATGGAAAATCATGGGTGTTTCCGTTTTCGATAATCCGGTGTTACCCGAGGAACAAAAAGAACAACTTCGCAAAGGTGAAGATTTTGAGTTGATATTTGATTACGATTTCTCTAAATTAAAGGATTACTATCAAAGCGAGTTCGTTGGCGAAACTAAATATATCAGCTGCACCGGACGTACCATTAAAGATCGGGATGGAAAGGTGTTGTACTATCTTCTTTTTAATTCTGATATCACCGGCTTGCGTGAAATCCAGCAAAAACTAATCGTGGCTAAAGAGAAGGCGGAGGAATCTGAAAAACTAAAAATGGCTTTCCTGGCTAATATGAGTCATGAAATACGCACTCCGCTAAATGCTATCGTTGGTTTTTCTGATATTCTGGTAGTTACCGATGAAGTTGAAGAGCGCGAAGAATTTAGTAAGATCATTTCGAACAACAGCGAATTGCTGCTTAATTTGATTAATGATATTCTTGATCTCTCGAAAATTGAGGCAGGTGTGTTCGATTATCATGAGGAACTGTTTAATCTGAACGAACTATTCGAGAAATTTGAGCTCTCTTTCAAGATACGTACATCGGATAAGATCATTCTGGAGTATCGTCGTAACCGGGAAATTGTTTCCATCTATTTTGATTCCAATCGTACTTCGCAGTTACTGAATAATTTCCTTTCTAATGCGGTAAAATATACAACCGAAGGTAAAATTGAATTTGGTTTCTTTGTAGAAAACGGTGGTATCCGTATTTATGTGCGCGATACAGGCATTGGTATTTCTGAGGAAAACAAAAAGAGAATATTCAAACGGTTCGAAAAGGTAGATAACTTTGCTCAGGGCACCGGACTTGGTCTGTCTATCTGCAAAGCTATGGTTGAGCATGTGAAAGGGGAAATCGGCTTTGAATCTGAACTGGGCAAAGGTTCTTATTTCTGGGCCTGGTTCCCTTGTAAAATCGTGTATAATTAACCGTTTATTGGCAATGGTTTGCCAACTTCCTGGCAAAGGTTTGCCAGCATCTTGCCAAAGGCTTGCCAGCAAGTTGTTTATGGTTTGCCAATAATCCATATAAAAACGCTCCGCAATTAAGGTATTTCTTAGTTGCGGAGCGTTTCTTTTTCTGGGTTATGATCACTCTTTGGGAGTCAGCAAATACAGATCATAAACAAACAATTTGCTATGTCTGCGCGATGTTTTCGGGCGTTGATTATCATCAAACTGATCGATAAACGAAACGTTGCAATGCGATAAGATATTTTCGGGAATCAGTGTCCCGATGCTATCCTGAGTGAGCAGTGCAAATGGCAACGCCTGCATCACTTGAGCAGAATCACTCAGATTAACAGGTCTGATTTGTCGGCCGGCTTCATAAACAATTTCAATGCGGGGCGCGGCTTCCTGCGTATCGCTGTATTTAAAGGGAATATCATTTAATTCTGTCATTTCGCGTACGGCACGAATGCTGTGGCGATCTATATTATTAGCAAAATAATTGATGTAAGGCATCAGGAAGATTTCGGTGATGACAAACAGAATGGCTATGCCCGAGAGTAAATATTTAGCCGATAGTTTTGATGTGGCCAGTACCATAATGGCAACAACAATCAGCAAAAGAATAGTAGTCAGCACCCACATTATGACAGACATATGTCCGGCTTTCACCAGCATGATAAAGATCAGTACCGGTGCAGCGGCCACGATAACAGCAATAAGTGCCGAATGAATTCTGAATATAGTTTTATCGAGTGTTTTGAATCGTCTTGCTTTGAGCATATTCATCCAGCTGTCCAGAATATAACCGGAAACAAATGATGCCGGAATCAGGATAGGTAAAAGATAGCGTGGTTTCTTTTCTGGTACACACGATAGCAAAACAAGTACTAACACCATCCACAACAGCGGAAAAAGGTATTCGGTGCGGAAGTTTCTGCTTTTGCGCATCCAGTAAGGCACAGCAAAACCCACCAGCGTCAAGACAGCCCATACACCTGTTTCAAGGAAGAACTGCCAGTAATAATACCATGGACGAACGTTGTAATTGATCCATGAAGAAGATTCTTTGGAGATGGCAGCTTCTAAACCATTAACAGCTTCGTTGAAATGGAGTCCGATGGGCCAGATGGCTCCCATCAGGGCACAAATCAGAATCATGGTGATGAATGGTAATATCTTGTATCGCAGCGTACCGGTGCGCATAATTAAAAATGTGATAGCAGCAGGAAGAAGCAACGCATAAAACGATACAGGGCCTTTGCCCAACAAGGATAATCCAAGCATGATACCCGCCAGTGAGAAGTTTCCCCAGACAAATGTCTTATGCAATAATCCTCTGAGTATAAAATAGATGGCGCACATCATGAAAGCATGGCAGTAAATGTCCCATGTGGCTGTACGCCCCATTAGTATAAGGCTGTAGGAAGTACAAAGTACAATCGATGAAATAAATGCATATCTCTTATTGTTGGTGAGCAGAGCGCCGAATAAATAGAAGGCAAAAACCATTAGTGTGGCCGCTCCTCCTGCCATGGCTCGTTGCAAACCCAGATTATCGGGGCTAATCATATAAGAAACAGCAGCAATCCAGGTGGGCAAAGGTGGCTTTTCCAGACGTGATACACCATTCATGGTTGGGGTAAACATATTGCCACTATCGACCATCTCACGGGCCGTCACAATATTGCGACACTCCATAATATCAGGCAAAATCACTTCGTTGTTGATAAAGAAAGTAAAGACACAAAGAATAGCCAGTATAAGCAGGTATTTAGAGTCTTGCTTCATTTTTGAATTCATAAATTAGATATCGAAATATTAGTTGTTTGTGCAAATTAAATAAAATACTACTACATCTGCTTACAAAACTCTCTAAATTTCGCCTCAGAGCTATAAAAAAGGCGATAACTCCTTTTCACAAGGAATTATCGCCCGATATAATGTTAAGACAATAGTTATTCTAATATGTCTGTATCACTATTTTTCAAGATGTGTATCAGACAAATCTAATGCTCAAAGTATAGCAGCAACTTTGCGAACTTTCGCTAACCTCTCCATAAAAGTTTCATCTGTACGAGTGGCCTGCATATTGTATTTCAACTGCAAACGCATTAACGGCTCTGCATCGAGTCCCAATGCGGCTTCAAAGAGTAATGCTGTCTTTTCAGTCATTGCACGTCGCCCATTAAGAATTTCATTTAAGACTGAATATGTTAATCCCATTTGTTCAGCTAATTTACGCTGTGAAATTCCTCTATATTCGATTTCATCTTTAACAATTTCGCCAGGATGTGTCGGATAAGCCGGAGTCAGATGATTAGCAATGGATTGAGAATCAATCTTTTGTTTTGTATTATTCATATTTTAGCCTCCTATTTATAGTGATTTGACAACTCTGTTATATTACATATGGTAGCTATAATTTCGCCATCTTTGATTTGTTCTTCAAATTCAATACGATATTGATCATTAACTCTTATTGAAGATAACCCTACTTTATCACCTTTTAGCTTCTCATAATTTAATGAATTATATTGTAAAAGAGATGTTATATCGGTTAATTCAATCATCAAATCAATTATACGGATATATTTACGGATAATCTGTGGTTGAAATCGATGTTTTTTATCAGATTTTCCGGAAGTATATAGATCTCTTAAATATTCTTTATCGAAAATTATTTCCATATTAATTTTCTTTATATCTACAAATATAATTCTTTCTGCCAACATTCGCAATTTATGCGAACATTATTAAGAATTACTATATAAACAACTGATAACGTTTACAATAAAAAAGGCGATAACTCCTTTTCACAAGGAATTATCGCCCGATATAATCTAAAAAAACAATCAATTAAACAATCAATTAAACAATCAATCTTCAATGGATGCCTGTGCCGCAGCAAGTCTGGCAATAGGCACACGGAATGGCGAGCAGCTAACGTAGTTCAGTCCAACTTTATGGCAGAACTTCACTGATGATGGTTCACCACCATGCTCACCGCAAATACCGCATTTCAAATCGGGACGAACAGCACGGCCTTTTTCTGTAGCCATACGAATCAATTGTCCCACACCATTCTGATCGAGTACCTGGAATGGGTCTACCTTCAGAATCTTCTTTTCAAGATAAATAGGCAGGAACGAAGCGATATCGTCACGCGAATAACCAAAAGTCATCTGCGTTAAGTCGTTGGTACCAAATGAGAAGAATTCAGCTTGCGATGCAATCTTATCGGCTGTAAGAGCAGCACGCGGAATCTCAATCATTGTACCTATTTTATAGTCGATGCGATCGCCCGTAGCAGCAAACAGTTTTTCTGCTTCGTCGCGAATTACATCTTCCTGTTGTTTAAATTCATATACAATACCGGTTAGCGGCACCATGATTTCAGGATAAGTCACTACCCCTTCCTTTTTCAATTCGAGAGCAGCCCCAAGAATGGCACGAGTCTGCATACGGGTAATTTCAGGGTAAGTATTTCCCAGACGGCAACCACGGTGGCCTAACATTGGGTTATGTTCGCAAAGCGATTCCACACGTTGCTGAATGTACTGAAGGCTCACACCCATGGCTTCTGCCATTTCCTGTTGTCCTTTTTTATCGTGTGGTACGAACTCATGTAAAGGAGGATCAAGCAGACGCACAGTTACCGGACAACCTTCCATCGCTTTAAAGATACCTTTGAAGTCGGCCTGCTGATAAGGCAAAATCTTTTCAAGCGCACCGCATCTTCCTTCCTGTGTTTCGGCAAGAATCATTTCGCGCATCGCTTTAATCTTTTCACCTTCAAAGAACATATGTTCGGTACGGCACAAACCAATACCGATAGCCCCGAAATCACGTGCTACTTTTGCATCGTGTGGCGTATCAGCATTAGTACGTACCTGAAGCGTAGTATATTTATCGGCCAAAGCCATTAGTTCACCAAAATCTCCCGAGAGTTCGGCAGCCTGAGTAGCTACTTTGCCAAGGTAAACCTCACCGGTAGTACCGTTAAGCGAGATATAATCGCCTTCTTTCAATGTAAAGCCATCAATCTCTACCGTACGGTTTTTGTAATCGATATTCAAAGCACCTGCACCCGATACACAACATTTACCCATACCACGAGCCACTACAGCAGCATGAGAGGTCATACCACCACGGGCAGTAAGAATACCCTGAGCCACTGCCATACCGGCAAGGTCTTCGGGAGAAGTCTCGATACGCACCATGATTACCTTTTTACTGTTGGCAGCCCATGCGGCAGCATCATCGGCAAAGAAAACGATCTGACCAGAAGCAGCGCCCGGAGAAGCCGGTAAACCACGAGTCAGCACTTTAGCTTGTTTCAATGCAGCTTTATCGAATACCGGATGAAGAAGTTCATCAAGTTTATTAGGTTCAACACGCATAATCGCTTCTTTCTCGTCAATCATGCCCTGATGAAGAAGATCCATGGCAATTTTAACCATTGCGGCACCGGTACGTTTACCATTACGAGTCTGGAGGAACCACAATTTGCCTTCCTGCACGGTGAATTCCATATCCTGCATATCGCGATAGTGGTTTTCAAGCTGAGTTTGCAAAGAGTCCAGTTCTTTGTAGATTTCAGGCATAGCTTCTTCCATTGAAGGATATTTTGCTATACGTTCTTCTTCCGAAATGCAGGCCATTTCTGCCCAGCGCTGCGAACCTATTTTAGTAATCTGTTGTGGTGTGCGGATACCTGCAACAACGTCTTCCCCCTGTGCATTGATCAGATACTCACCATTGAACATATCTTCACCGGTACCGGCATCACGAGAGAAGCAAACACCTGTTGCAGAAGTATCACCCATATTACCAAATACCATTGCCTGAACGTTTACGGCAGTACCCCATTCATCAGGAATACACTCCATCTTACGATAAAGAATAGCACGTTCGTTCATCCACGAGTTGAACACTGCACAAATGGCACCCCAAAGTTGTTCGTAAGCACAGGTTGGAAAATCACTGCCGGTTTTTTCTTTTACCGCAGCTTTAAAACGGGTAACCAGTTCTTTCAGATCATCTACAGAAAGATCATTATCCATTTTAACTCCTTTCTCATGTTTTATCGCTTCGATAATTTCTTCGAAAGGATCAATATCTTCTTTATTGGTTGGTTTCATGCCAAGAACCACATCGCCATACATTTGCACGAAACGACGGTAAGAGTCCCATGCAAAACGAGCATTGCCGGTTTTGCGGGTCATTCCTTCAACCACTTCATCATTCAGTCCTAAATTAAGAATGGTATCCATCATACCGGGCATTGATGCGCGAGCGCCCGAACGAACAGATACCAGTAACGGATTTTCAATATCGCCAAACTTTGAATGCATCAAATGTTCGACTTTGGCAATGGCCTTTTCTACATCAGCTTTTAACAGTTCAACTATTTTATCTTCGCCTAATTCATAATATTCTGTACAAACGTCTGTAGTGATAGTAAAGCCGGGAGGAACGGGAACACCAATAAGGTTCATCTCGGCAAGGTTGGCCCCTTTGCCACCTAACAGGTTTTTCATATCGGCTTTGCCTTCGGCATGACCGTTCCCAAAAGTGTAGACTCTTTTTTTGTCCATAATCATAGTTATTTAAAGTTATTTCTGTGTTTCTATGTTCGCAAAGCTAATTATATTTTATAAACTTAAAAACTTTTAGCTTAAAAAATGAGTACAAAAATGATATTTCTACATAGCAAATATTAATATTTTCATTGTCAGCAATATATTACTGAAAAAAGCGCTACCTTTGCATTATTATTAATAGATTGGTATAAAAGTGGCAAGAAAGAAAAAGGAACTTCCCCTTTTGGAGAAGGTTTTAATTACGGGTGTGGCTGCCGAAGGAAAGGCCATTGCAAAAGTAAATGACTGGGTGGTTTTCGTACCTTATGTAGTACCCGGCGATGTAGTTGATTTACAGGTGAAGCGCAGAAAAAACAGTTACGCTGAAGCCGAAGCAGTAAAATTTCATGAGTATAGTCCTAACCGTGCCGTACCCTTCTGTGAGCACTATGGCGTTTGCGGCGGATGCAAATGGCAGGTACTTCCCTACTCTGAACAATTAAAATATAAGCAACAGCAAATTGAAGATAATTTACGCCGTATCGGCAAGATAGAGCTTCCGGAAATCTCTCCGATTATGGGTTCTGATAAGACTCAGTTCTATCGTAATAAACTTGAATTTACTTTCTCGAACAAGCGCTGGCTTACCTACGAAGAGGTGAAGCAAGATGTGAAGTACGACCAGATGAACGCTGTAGGCTTCCACATTCCTGGTGCTTTCGATAAAGTACTGGCTATCGAAAAATGCTGGTTGCAGGATGATATCTCAAATCGTATCCGTAATGCGGTTCGCGATTTCGCTTACGAAAATGATTATACATTCATCAATCTTCGCAGTCAGGAAGGTATGCTTCGCAATATGATTGTGCGCACATCGACTACCGGCGAGCTGATGGTGATTCTGATCTGTAAGATTGTAGACGATAAAGAAATGGATCTGTTCAAAAAGATTCTTCAGTTTATTGCCGATTCATTCCCTGAAATTACTTCATTGTTATATGTCATCAACAATAAATGCAATGATACCATCAATGACCTTGATGTTCATGTATTTAAAGGCAATGATCATATCTTCGAAGAGATGGAAGGATTGCGTTTCAAAATCGGACCGAAATCGTTCTATCAGACTAATTCAGAACAGGCTTACAATTTATATAAAGTAACCCGTGACTTTGCCGGACTGACTGGCAACGAACTGGTTTACGACCTTTATACCGGTACAGGTACTATTGCAAACTTCGTTTCTCGCAAAGCGCGCAAAGTAATTGGTATCGAATATGTTCCCGAAGCTATCGAAGATGCAAAAGTAAATGCTGAGATCAACAAGATTGATAATACATTGTTCTTTGCAGGCGATATGAAAGATATCCTTACTCAGGATTTCATCAACGAATATGGTCGTCCTGATGTCATCATCACCGACCCTCCACGTGCAGGTATGCATCAGGATGTAGTAGATACAATTCTGTTTGCCGAACCTCAGCGCATCGTATACGTCAGCTGTAATCCTGCCACTCAGGCACGCGACCTGCAGTTGCTCGATCCGAAATATAAAGTTACTGCCGTACAGCCGGTAGATATGTTCCCGCATACACACCACGTAGAAAATGTGGTATTGCTGGAGCGCAGATAATTAAAAGATATTATGGCAAAGAAACCAAGAAGATCGCCCGCCGAGAAGGCCATGGCGCAATATAATGATTACAGGGTTAAAGAACCCATGGAACTGATGGATTATCTGGCAGCATTGATGCCGGATGCCAGTCGCACCAAACTTAAATCGCTGTTGAGTAAACGAGTGGTTTATGTGGACAAGGTGATCACGACACAGTTCAACTTCCCTCTTGAGCCGGGTATGCAGGTGCGTATCAGCAAGGAAAGAGGACGCAAAGAATTCTCAAACCGTCTGATGAAGATTGTTTATGAAGATGCATATATTATTGTTATCGAAAAGAACGAAGGCTTGTTGTCTGTTAACACCGATCATCAGAAAGAGCGTACCGCTTATTCTATTCTGAATGAATATGTACAACGCACCAACAAACGCAGCCGTGTTTACATCGTTCATCGTCTGGACCGCGACACATCGGGTTTGATGATGTTTGCCAAAGATGAGAAAACGCAGCGTAAACTTCGCGATAACTGGCACGATATTGTTACAGACCGCCGTTATGTGGCTGTAGCAACCGGTGAAATGGAAAAGAGCCAGGATACAGTCGTAAGCTGGCTAACAGATAAGACGATTTATGTGGCGAATAGTCAGCATGATGATGGCGGACAGAAATCAATTACTCATTATCGTACCATCAAGCGTGCCAACGGACTTTCTCTGATCGAGCTCGATCTTGAGACCGGCCGTAAGAATCAGATTCGTGTACATATGCAGAGTCTGGGACATCCGCTGATTGGTGATGGCCGTTATGGTGGTGATATCGCCCCTAACCCCATCGGACGTCTGGCACTTCATGCCTTCAAGCTTTGTTTCTACCATCCGGTAACAAACGAAATTATGAAGTTTGAAACTCCTTATCCCGGTGCTTTCAAGAAACTCTTCTTAAAACAGAAATAAACTAAAAACGCGGAATGAACTCAAATTCATTCCGCGTTTTTTTATATCGTTTAATATTCTCTTTCCATTCTGATTCTTCCTTCACGATATCCGTTTGCATAAAGAATCCCTTCAAAATAATCATAAGTGATATAGACGTCTCTAATCTCTAATAAAGGATAGTTAGAACCATAATCCAGATATAAAGAGCCATAATCCATCCACCAGCTCAGATTAAGTGTAGTATAATATCCACCATTACCATAATAGTATTGCTCATCGAAAGCAAAATTGTTTCTTTTAAAAGTAATGCCACTTTCAAGAGGAATATTGTAGCGGTCTACAAAACCAAGATCGCCCAGCCAGGTATTATTTATCAGATGATCATAAATATCGTCATCATCCTGATGGCACGAGGTAAACCCTATTAGCAGGGTAAAAAGTACCGGAAGTATCAGCAGATTTCTGCATTTAAAGAATTTAGTCATAAGTCTAAGTCAATTTATTTAATAATTGTTGCAAATATAGTGAATTGATTTTAAGCTTTTCGTCTTCTGGCTTACAAATCACTACCTTTGCACCATTCTAAAAAGACAACTCCGGCAATATGAAAATTCTCTGGCTCGATTTAAACAGCTCTTACGCGCACTCTTCTCTGGCACTTCCTGCCCTTCATGCACAAATGCTAAATGATACTTCAGTAGAATGGGAAGTCGTTTCGACCACCATCAACGAAAACATCGGACCGGTCATTTGTAAGATTCAGCAGGCTAATCCGGATATTATTGCAGCAACCAACTGGCTGTTTACCCACGAACCTCTGATTCATATTCTGGCACGTGCTCATGCCCTACTACCCGATGCGCAAATCGTTTTAGGTGGTCCTGAGTTCTTAGGCGATAATGAACGCTTTCTTCGTACCAATCCTTTTGTAACCGCTGTTTTCCGTGGCGAAGGCGAAGAAGTCTTTCCGCAATGGCTTGCATGCCGCAAAGATCAAAGCCTGTGGAGCAGTGTACAGGGACTGTGCTATATTAATAATGAAGACGATTATTGCGACAACGGCATTGCCCGTGTATTAGATTTCGATAAACTTGTGGCTCCCGAAGAAAGTCCGTTCTTTAACTGGGATAAGCCTTTTGTACAGTTAGAAACTACCCGTGGATGCTTCAACACCTGTGCTTTTTGTGTAAGTGGTGGCGAGAAACCCGTGCGCGCGCTTTCTATTGAAGTGATTCGTCAGCGCCTGCAACGCATTCATGCCAATGGCATTAAGAATGTGCGCGTGCTCGACCGTACTTTTAATTACAACATCCGCCATGCCAAAGAATTACTGAAATTGTTTCTTGAGTTTGCTCCCGATATTTGTTTCCATCTTGAAATACATCCTGCCCTGTTATCGGCTGAACTGAAAGAAGAGCTTCAGGTTCTTCCCGAGGGTTTACTGCATCTCGAAGCCGGTATTCAGAGTCTGCGCGAACCTGTGCTGGAGATGAGTCGCCGCAAAGGGAAACTCAGTGATGCGCTCGAAGGTTTGAAATTCCTTTGCACACTGACGCAAATGGAAACTCATGCTGATCTTATCGCAGGTCTGCCTCTCTATACACTTAGCGACATGATTGAAGACGTGCATACACTCGCCTCGTTTGGTGCAGGAGAAGTGCAGCTTGAATCGCTCAAATTGCTGCCCGGAACAGAGATGCGCCGTCGTGCAACTGAACTTGGCATCCGCTACTCCATATTCCCTCCATATGAAGTCTTGCAAACCAATGAGATAACTGCCGATGAACTGCAGACAGCCCGCAAATTATCGCGCTTGCTCGATGGTTTCTACAATATAAAAGCATGGCAATCTGTCGTTAGAAAGTTGATGTTAGAGAATGAAAACTTCCTGATGGATTTTCTGAACCATCTCGATACACACAGCTGGATCGATCAGCCGTTGAGCCTGGAACGTCGTGGAGTAATATTGTATGAATTCTGCAAAGAGCAATATCCTGATTATCTGTTAGATATTACCATCGCCTGGATCGAAGCAGGACTATCGCTTAAAAAACAACCAGCAGAACGGGTTAAAACCAAGCGACAAACTCCTCCTGAAATATGGGCTCCGGTTTATGGTGAATACAAGGAGAGTCTAAAGTTATGTTTTTTGCCGACCGATGAAGAAAAGAATGAAGGCTACTGGTTTGGTTTCGAAACGGAGATACAACAACCTAAACCTGTTTTTAAAGCTCTATCGGGAAGCCCAGAAATCTAAGTATTGCCGGGCCACTTTCTTATAATCGTGATGTTTCTCTACATAACTGATGCTTTCATCTGATAATCTCGAGATGTTTTCTTTATTGATAATCAGTGATTCAAGTTTATTATAAACATCATCTTCCGAAGGGCATACATTTATGATAGGGCGAAGTTTTTCTTCGTTCAGGATATCGTAATTCTCCTCTTCGCCACCGCCCACCACCACAATGCCTTTCGACATGGCAAGTAGCGCATTCATGGCTGGTGTATAGGAGTAAAGCTGATCGACAAGAACATCGGCTTCGGCCATTTCTTGCTGATATTCCATATAAGGCAGATCGGACACCTTTTTTATAGTGCATCTTTCGGGATAATTCTGTTCTATTTTCTTCATCACCGGATACATCACATCGGTTCCCTTCACCTGATCGCGGTCAGACTGAACACCGATAAAGAAGTTCACTTTGTCGCCGGCTTTCCGCACGCGCCTGTCAGAGACTTTATCGGTATCGAATGGCAAAGGAATAAACGTTGTTTTATCGGGGAAATGGGGTTGATAAGCGGCATAATATTCCCACAGACAGGCAATAATGCCATTGCAGGTCGATGCTATTTCCTGATTGGCCTGCACCGTACCACCATGCATACATTCCTCAATATCTTCAGTGTTATAAGTAAAGTTCAGGGGTTTATTGCCTATTCTGAAATCAGAATAACGATACGTTTCCGATTCCAGGCAAGTCTTCACATAGTAGTGATCGGTGCCGAAAGCACCCATAAAAATCTTCTTGTTAAACTTCCTGAGGAAGCGGTAAACCGGGAGAGTTCGTTCGGCTTTAAGACGAAGAAACGGACAATGAATGATTTGCACTACATCATATCCGCGCATGCGGGGCAGATTCATCAGAGTTTTCAACATACATTCCAGTCCACCCCAAAAACCTTTTAAGGTACGAGTCAGCGAAATGTCGCGCGGATAGTTCTTCCATCCGCCTCCATCAGAAGCCACGCAGACCTCATGTCCTAACGAACGAAGACCGCGAGCCAATGTAGAATGTACACCACTGCAGTCTCCTATGAGTAGTATTTTCATGCCCGATTAAATAACTATTCCAATTGTATGCAAAGATAATTATCTAAGCGAATTACGAAAGCTATTTTGTATAAATCTGCAAAAAAATATGTATTTGATTTAACTTATCTAACCACGGTCATCGTTCTCGTCTACCACATGATTGTTTTTATCCGGACTATCCACCATAGTTTGTTCGTATTCATCCGCCTCAGTTTCAGCTGTATACTCTTCGGCAGCAGGAGAATCATCCTGATATTGGGTATAATCCTTACTTTTTACCCACATATCTTCCTCATCGCGCATTTCTTTTTCGGCTGCTTCCTCAGGCGATAGCGGTTTCTTTTCGCTTTCCGTATCGCGGCTTATCACCATACCCTCTTCAAGTTGTTCGGCATTCACTTCAGCATTGATTTCGTCAATCTGTTCGTCCGTCATATTGAATTCCTCAATATTCGGTTCATCTGTTTTATGTTTTTTTCCAAAAGCCATCATTCACCTCCTTCTTTATTATTTTCCTCTTGGAATAAAGCACAATATGCCCGCTATGAGCACGATAATTCCGAAAATGATAGAAATAACGGGAGCATTCAGATTCGCATCGCTTTGAATTAGTTCTTCTTCTATATAGAAGCGACGACGGGCAATAATCCCCCAAATCAGTGTTCCGGCACCGGCTATCAGCAAGATCCAGCCCAGGATTTTCTTTGATGACATCATGACTGTACGTTTATTAATAGTTTAAAATTTAAATTTTAGTTGTTCTATTAATAAAACCGTTTTGCTGAAGAAATGTTTATAAAACAGCCTTCAAAACGCATGTTTTGCTTGCAATCGATGACGATTTACGATAAATTTCCATCAATCAGCTTTACAAAAGATTCCGGCAATCTGATATTGCTCATTCCAACTGCATGTTTGAACAGCGGTGCAATCTCTTCTTCCGTGAATCCGGCAATTCCGCAACCGATTGGTGTGACGTAGAACAATAATTCAGGATGCTCTTTCGCGAACAGAATAAACTCATCAGTATAAGGTTTAATCGTATCCACACCACCCTGCATCGTTGGAATGGCATAACTCTGTCCCTGCAGTCCGACACCATTTCCCCACTCTGCACCAAAACTTTTATAGGCCACACGTGCAGCCCCACCCAAGTGCTGGCCCTGTAAGTTGCTGCCAAACACAAACACCTCATCCGGCTTCAGGGAGGTAATCATAGCGGGAGTGTATTTGGGGCGATCATTGAAATTTGAAGTTTGCATAAGGTTATGTTTTTAAGTTTTAAAAGAGTATTAGTTCATTCAATAAACCAAATATATAAACTATTGATTTTCATTTATTATCAAAATAAAAAATCATCTACAAACCGTTTCGATTAGATTTAATTCTTCTTTTGAAAAGCTGGTATTTTCTAAAGCTTTCAGATTATCGGCAATTTGATTTACCGAACTTGCTCCTATTATAACCGAACTGACAAACTGGTCTTTTAATAACCAGGCCAATGACATTTCAGCAAGTGTTTGTCCGCGGTCAGAGGCTATTTTGTTTAATGCTTTTATCTTTTTAATTATATCTTCAGTAAGCGCTTCTTTCTTTAAAAAGCCACCACGTGCTATACGAGAATCTTCGGGAATGCCATCAATATATCGATTGGTAAGCAATCCTTGTGCTAATGGAGAAAAGGCAATATATCCGGCTCCATTTTCAGAGGCTTGTTGTAAGATGCCATCTTTCTCCGGTTCTCTGTTGAATAGATTATATTTCCCCTGATATGCAAGACACGGGACATTTCTTTCTGCAAGATAATTGTAAGCATAGTGGGCTGCTTCTTTAGGATATTTAGATATACCCACATAAAGAGCTTTTCCTTGTTTTACTATATCTATCAATGTCTGCAATGTTTCTTCAAGAGGTGTATTGGCATCATATCTGTGCGAATAAAATACATCGACATAATCTATATTCATTCGTAGCAGACTTTGATCGAGGCTTGATATCAAATGTTTCCGCGAATTCCACGTTCCATAAGGCCCGGGCCACATATCATGCCCGGCTTTAGTCGAAATGAATAACTCATCGCGAAATGGCATAAAAGATTTTTTCATGATAGAGCCAAATGTCTCCTCAGCAGAACCAAAAGATGGACCATAATTATTGGCTAAATCAAAATGCACGATGCCATGATCGAAAGCATAATGTGCCATTTGCAGGCAGTTAGAGAAGTTGTCTACATCACCAAAATTGTGCCATAAGCCAAGCGATAATTCAGGAAGCAAAATTCCACTTTTTCCACATCTGCGGTAACGCATTTCATCATATCGGTTAGTGGAAGGAGAATAAACAGGGTTAATCATCTTGATAGATTTATTTTGTATTAAGGTATAGTTCACAATTCTATGCAAACGATATCCGAATTCGAGTTTTAACAGAGTGCTAAAGCCCGGATTCGGATATCAAAGATAATTAAAATTTATTCTTAACGTCTACCTTAGACGAAGCAAACAGATTTTAAGAGGACATCGCCAGTTGGGAAATATAATGCTACTGTGGTCAGAACTCTGTCCTGAAACAATTATTTTACAGAATGAGAAGAAACAAATAATATTAGTATTTATCTTCTTCGCTGTATGCTTTCCCCTCTTTAGCCAATAAAGGAGGAACATCATCTACTTTCATAATCATTTCTATAAAAACCATTTTATCAGGATGTTCATTACAAAGCGTTAAGGCATTGAACAAATCAATTTCAGTTTTTACCAGTA
>CAMTOS010000038.1 GCA_947074195.1 uncultured Bacteroides sp. | reverse complement strand
GAACAGGTATGACACCCGATGCATTTATCGAGATTCATGACCATTGCTATTTGTGCTCTTATCTTCATAATTGTTCGGCTTTAAACTTTTTATCGGTTTCATCACCCCATTGAACTTTATCGCATTTACGCAGAATCACTACTTCATCGCGGTTGGCACCGATGGTTCCGTAATAGTTCAGACTAAACGAGAGTTGTGCATAACCACCAATCATATGGGTTGGTTTCGGACAAAGTCTTGAGATAGAATTATGTACTCCTCCACGATTACCGGTTGTCGGACTCAATGGCACATTTACTGTGCGTTCCTGATTATGATAGAAATAAAGAACGCCTTCGGGAATTCTCTGTGATACTACTGCACGACACATTGCCGTACCATTATCATTCAATACCTCAACCCAATCATTATCATTCAGACCAATCTTTGCGGCATCGGTTTCACTAATCCAAATCACCGGACCCCCACGTCCAAGTGTAAGCATCAGCAAGTTATCGTTCCAGGTAGAGTGAATACCCCATTTATTGTGAGGTGTCATCAGGTTGAGTGTAAGTGTATCATCGCCCAAACCCAACCGTTCTTTCAGATTATCGACTTCTTTTTTGCACAATGGCGGTTTGTAGACTACAAGATTCTCACCAAATGCCGATATCCATGGATGATCCTGATATAACGACTGACGACCTGTTAGCGTACGCCATGGTACCAGTTCGTGTACATTTACATAATTGGCCGAATAGGTTTGCTCTTTGGTTTCCACACCACTCCATATAGGCGAAACCAGAGACCTGCGCGGCTGCTCAACCAAATCACGGTAACGAAGCAACGTCTCTTCCTGGTCCGCAGCCAGATGCGTAAGTTGTAAACCTGTACGCGCCTCAAGTGCTTTCCATGCTTTCACCCCTATAGCACCGTTACTTTCGGGCGAGAGCGTAAGTATCATTTCTATCGCATCAATATCGGAATCAATTTTTGGTAAACCTTTTGAGTCGCCATCATCAAGAACTGCACCATTAAGCTTTTTCAGATAATCGAGTTCTTCCTGAACCTTCCAGGAGATGCCTTTACCACCTTCGCCAAGAGTAGCGAGTAATGGTCCCATTGATGTAAACCGCTTGTAGGTATCGGGATAATTGCGTTCTACCACCATGATGTGCGGCATATCCTTACCCGGCACCGGCACTGTATCGTTTACTTTCCAGTCTTCCACATGCAGAGGTTCAGATATTTCGCCGGGCGAATCGTGTAACATAGGAGCAAGAACCACATCCTTTTCTACACCGAGATGATTGACACAGAGTTCAGAAAACTTCTTCGATAACTCTTTAAAGAACTCCCAGTCGGTCTTCGATTCCCAAACCGGATCGATGGCCTGTGAGAACGGATGAATAAACGGATGCATATCGGTAGAGCTGATATCATTCTTTTCGTACCACGAAGCCGCCGGTAAAACAATATCTGAATGTAGCGAAGATGTTGTCATACGATAATCAACCGTTACTACTAAATCGAGCTTCCCCGTATCGACTTCATCACGCCATTTCTCGAACTTCGGCAATGGCAAGCCCTGTTCTTTCAGGTCTTTACCAATCAGATTATTCTGAGCACCAAGCAAGTGTTTCATCACATATTCCATGCCTTTTGCACTACAGCCAATCAGATTGGCACGCCAGATAAACAGATTGCGCGGGAAGTTATCGGGATGATCCAGATCTTCAGAAGCCAGATAAAGGTCGCCTGAGTGTAATTTCTTAGGTACATATTCTTCTACCTTCAACCCTTCTCTTTCGGCATCAGCGCTAATCTGCAAAGAGTTTTTATTGAGCTGTGGTGATACCGGCAACCATCCCAGGCGTTGAGAACGGATATTGCAATCGACCAGTGAAAGGTCTTTCCATTTCTCTTTATCGGCCAGTGGCGAAAGATGATCATCGACTGTTACTTTTTCGTAACGCCACTGATTGCTATGCATGTAGAAATAACTGGTAGAGTTCATATGCCGTGGCGGACGAACCCAGTCGGTTGCAAAAGCCAGCACCGACCAGCCCACTTGCGGGCGAATTTTTTCCTGACCAACATAATGTGCCCAGCCACCACCCGACTGTCCAACCGTACCGCAAAGCACAAGTAAGTTAATGGCCGAGCGATATGTCATATCAGTATTATACCACTGATTTACACCGGCACCGATAATAATCATCGATTTACCCTGCGTCTTAGCCGCATTCTCTGCGAATTGTCTTGCCACGGTAATAATCTGATTGGCAGGCACTCCGGTTATTTGCTCCTGCCATGCAGGCGTATAAGGTATATTATCAGTATAATCTTTTGCTGTTGCCGGATCGTTCAATCCACGGTCAACCCCATAGTTGGCTACCAATAAATCGAAAGCTGTAGCATAATAGACAATTCCCTCTTTTGTAGTACAATGTTTCACCGGAACTTTACGTTTCAATACCGATTCATGTCCCGAACTGTTGTAATATGGATTCTTAAACTCATCACCACCAAAATAAGGAAACGATACATCAAGAACTGCATCTTTACAATCCATCACCGAAAGCATCGGTGTGTAAGCATCTCCATTCCGGCTATCTTCCCATTTCAGATTCCATTTTCCATTATCATCCCAGCGGCAGCCCATCGAACCATTGGGCACAACCATCTTTTGTGTATTTTCATCCAGAAGTATCGGTTGCCAGTCGCCCCGGTCTGTTACACCCAACTGATCGGCAAAATCGGAAGCACGAAGCATCATCCCAGACTTATAAGAACCATCTGGCAACTTCTCTAATTTCACCAGATAAGGTAAATCGGTATATTTACGAATGTATGAATCGAAATAAGGCGTCTTGTTCTTTATATAGAATTCATTCAGAATGACATGTCCCATGGCCATCCCAAGCGCCGAGTCTGTACCCTGCTTCGGACACATCCAGGTATCGGCAAATTTAGCTGCCCCGCTGTAATCAGGAGCAATCACCACTACTTTTGTCCCCTTATAGCGCACCTGAGTAAGGAAAGGAGAATCGGGTGTGCGGGTAATCGGCACATTGGAGCCCCAAAGCATCAGGTAAGAAGAATTATACCAATCGGCACTTTCGGGAACATCAGTCTGCTCGCCCCATGTTTGCGGAGAAGATGGCGGAAGATCGCAATAGAAATCGTAAAAGCTGAGGCAAGTACCACCTATCAAACTAAGATAGCGTGTGCCCGATGCATATGAAACCATTGAGAAGGCCGGAATCGGAGTGAAACCCACAATGCGGTCAGGTCCATACTTCTTAATTGTATAAACATTGGCCGCTGCCATCATTTCCAGAGCCTCATCCCAGGAAACACGCATAAAGCCACCCAAACCTCTTTTGCTTTTATAAGCTTTACTGTCATCTTTATTATCCATCACCAGTTGCCAGGCATTAACCGGATCAGAATCGACCATCTTCGATTCCCGGTAAGCCTTCAGCAGCTCATAGCGAACCATCGGATGTTTTACACGCCCGGAATTATAAAGATACCACGAATAGCTTGCACCCCGCGGACAACCACGAGGTTCATGATTAGGCAATCCGGGATGATTGCGCGGATAGTCAGTTTCCTGTAATTCCCAGGTCACAATACCCTTCTTCACAAAAACCTTCCACGAACACGAACCGGTACAATTCACGCCATGTGTAGAGCGCACTTCCTTATCGTGTTCCCATCGAAAACGATAGAAGTTTTCCGAGGGACGTTTATTGATATAATCATTCTTTTTAACGTCACTCTCACCCGTTTCTTTTTCTACGAAATACTTCGATTTTCTAAAAACTGATCTCATAATATGTCTATCGTTTATCGTTTATATCTATCCTGCATTATTCACGGTCTGCTTTTTGGCTTTGCGTGTAAAGATTCCAAGTATGATCAATCCTATGAATGCCATAAAGAAGAAGATACCGAATCCCCATGCATAACCCGGCTGACCAAAACGTGTGGCAATTGCCCCCATCAGCGGAGGAATAACGAAACCACCGAATGCACCTATACCGCCAATCCAGCCCGATGCACCACCCACAGCCTTAGGAATATATACGGGCACCATTTTGAATACGGCCGTATTGTTTACACCCAGAGCAAAAGAGATGATAAAAGTAAAGATGATAGAAAGGACTATGCCCTGACTAAAGCCCATACCTATAGCGCCAATGGCAATAATACTAAGTGAAATAAAACAAAGTTTGGTTCCGCCTACTTTATCGGCAAGCGAACCGGTACTGGCACGTACCAAAGCCGAGAACATAGAGAAGGCTGCTGTAAGAACTCCGCACATCACATCGTTTAAACCGTAGTATTCCCGCCAGTAACTGGGATACCACACGGTCAGAGCAAGAAAACCACCGAAAGTAATGAAGTATAAAATTGTAAGAATCCATGTACCCGGAATTCGTGCCGACATACTAAGACTTTTCTTAATCGAACCGGTTGGAAACAACTCTTGTCCGTCTTTCAAAGCTTCAGCTTTGCAGGTTTCTTCATCAATCCCTTTCTTTTTGAGCTGAAAATAAGGAGCGTTGCGTGCGAAAATAATATAGATAATGGTACCGAAAAGCAAGAAGACGGTCCAGGCCACATAAGAATAGCCAAGCCCGATAGCGATAATCAGAAGCGGAAGCAAGAGAGCAAACAATCCCGGCGCCATCGTACCGATACCACCGAAGAGTCCGGTGGCATAGCCTTGCCTGTTTTTAGGAAACCAGTAGGAAGCCTGACTAATACCTACAGAGAATGTAGCAACACCACATCCAGCCAGTAAGCCAAAAATCAGAATTAATGAGAACTTCCCATCCATCGTATCAGGATAATGTGAATTTACCAGCCACATCAGTCCGGCTACCCCGATAACGGAAAGTATCATCAGAATAGAAAATGGTTTTTTACCTCCTGTTGTATCAACCCAGGCGCCAAAAGGTATTCTGAGCAGAGAACCGGATAAGGAAGGAATTGCCACAAGAACGCCTATTGTTGTGGGACTAAGGTGCATGACATCACCAAATTTATGTGCAGTTGGACCAAACAAAGAAACAGAGGCCATTCCAAAAAAGAAACCAAGTGTAGCAATCCATAATCCGGATTTCTGGCTCCCTCTGATACCTGGTAGATTCATAATATTAATTTTAGAGTTTTTTCCAGAATATATAACTTTAAATATCTCAGAAAGTTCAATCAAAATTAACTTATGTTTACCTGGAACGTGAAATAGGAAATATATACCAATTTAAGAGCTAAATATATAATAATCAACTCAATTCAGTAACGTCAAATATTTTATAAAAATCAAGTTTCAATACTTTTTTGGCTCTTTCAAGTTTTGGCATTTCATCGGGAAGGAGTTCATTTATATAGGCCCGGTTATGATCTGATGATTCGATGAGCCATCCCTTCCCTTCTTTGTTTACAATTTTATAGCGCATACGATCTCCGGGTTCAAGAATAAGCTTTCGTTTGCCGGGCGTAAAACCGGTGACAAACATCAGTCCATCCAGCACACAGTTGGGTTGTTCGGCTGTCATGGTGTAGTCATACGGATCCTCTTTTTTATCCCAGATCTTATTCATAATCTCTGCCCCGCATAGTACACCCATCGCAATACCCGGACAAATATGCCCATGCAACTGACCGGCTTTATACAACAAATCTTCCCTGTCGTCCGAGCGAATGGTGCGATCAATATCAATACGCGGATTCTCACCAAGAATAGAGTTATGAATCTGCTCTTTATCAAATAAAGAGGTATCACATGATTTCACATCGAGTACAGGCGTAAGATTAATGGCATCAAGACCAGTAACAAACAGACGATTTCCCTCTGCTTTCAGTAATTCCACGGTAGTAATACCAATATGATTTGGCCGGGATGGAGCACGGGTAGCAAATACACCTTTATCGTGCACAGCCTTGTTGCTGATAATCATCTTCTCTTCATGATTGCGGTCAAAGAAGAACACAATATCCAGATATTTACAGGTAGAGATATCTTTCAGGCCTTCCAGATATTTCTCATCAATTTCAATAATACTCTGATGATTCCTGATCAATCCCGGTGAAATCATTTCATTAATATCATTAATCACCTTCCCAATAGAATGCATTTCAATCTTCATCGTTTCTATGTATTAAATTAATTATCCGGTTTTATGTTTTCGCTGGGGAACAATAAATATCTGATCATCCTGACGAATCACCCTCACTTCTGTTTTAAAAAGCCGATCGATGTTTTCTTTGCTGAAAATCTCTTTCCCGCCATGAGCAAACAGTCTCCCTTTATCGAGCATAATGGCTTTATTGCAATATTGCAAAGCCATATTTATATCGTGAACCGTCACTACAATAATTAGTCCTTCGATTGCAAGTTCGGTAAGATAATCCATAATTTCCGACTGATGATAGAGGTCGAGATTTGCTGTTGGTTCATCGAGTAGCAGTATATCGGGTTGCTGACACAATGCACGCGCAATAAATACTCTTTTGCGCTGGCCTCCACTCAATGTATTGATATCGCGCATGGCCAGATCAGAGAGATCGAAGCGATGTAGTATATCTGATACAATCCGGATATCTTCTTCCCTGATATGCCAGGTAATATGCGGTTTCCTGCCCAGCATCACAGTATCGAATACTGTATTAGACATCATGTTCTCTTCATTCTGTGGCACATAGGCAATCTTGCGCGCCAAAAAATTGACAGGAATCTTTATTATCTCTTCGTCATCCAGCTTGATACTTCCCTCTTTATAAGTAAGAATACTGTCCATGCATTTCAGCAAGGTACTTTTCCCGGAACCATTCGGGCCGACAATTGTAACGAAATCGCCACTATGCAAAGAGAAGCAAATTTCTTTCAATGCTTCAACTTCCTTGTAACTGTATGAAAGAGCATCAACAATAATTTTCATTCTTCTTTTTGTTAAGTAACAGAATAAGGAAGACAGGTGCACCTACCATAGAGGTAATAATACCCACAGGCACCACAACCGGCGCAAATAAGGTACGTGCCAGAGTATCGCATATCAGAAGAAACACTGCTCCGGTAATGGCTGAGGCTAATATCAGAAATTCTTCATTATTGCCAATCAGTTTGCGAATCATGTGAGGCACTACAAGACCAATAAAAGCAATCACTCCGAAGAAAGAGACAACCACCGATGTACAGACTGTTGTCAGTACTAATCCGATGATTCGGGTGCGGTCGGGATTTACCCCTATGCTCCGTGCATACTCATCACCTGCACCAATGGCGCGATAACTCCAGCGATTATAGAAAAGACAAGCAGAGACAGGCAGAATTATGATAAAGTTCAGAAAAATGCCCGACCAGTTGGTATGTCCTAAATCACCAAATGTCCAGAAGATAATGGAAGCCAGTTGTGAAGGTGTGGCTATATACTGAATACCACTTAAAGCGGCTGCAAAGATAGAACTGATAATGATTCCCGCCAGAATAATGGTCTGCGGGTTATTGTTCAGTGACCTCATGATGAGCAGGATAATGAATAATGCCAGCAGACTGCACAGGAAGGCACTTAAGGTAACAATATAAGGATTGGTCACCATCATCATATCGCCCGACTTAGGAATAGTCGATGCAAAATTACCGAAGACAATAGCAACAGATGCACCAAAGGCAGCGGCATTCGACAGACCAAGGGTATAAGGTGAAGCCAGCGGATTCTTCAGGATAATTTGCATGATACTGCCTGATATGGCCAGTGCCCAACCGCAGATCAGCGCTGCAGCAATACGAGGCAGACGCATGTTGACGATGATCTGTATAGCCGCTTCCGAAGCTTGTCCGGTGAACAATGCATACACATCACGATAGCCGATAGCCGTACTTCCAAGACAAACTGAAAAAACAATAGCCAAAAGCAATAGAATAAGCATTATTCCGATAAAGGTATAATGTTTGCGGCGACTGTTTTTATAGAGTATGGCAGAAGTATTCATGCACTCATAATTTTAATGATTCAGCGATTGCCAATTCTTCAGATTTTCGGGATTCGACTGGTAATCTAATTGTTGCAGACTACCCCAGAATTGTTCCATCTCATCATAAATTGGCCGACCATAGCATTGTATAAAGATTTCATTACCTTTATCGCGTATCGAAACATCCGCAAAAGCCTCCGGATAAATGCATTTCCCCATATACCAGGCATTAAGCAGCATCGCTTCGAAATTGTTATGATAGTTGTTGTAAGGCCACACCACATAGATATTGCTGTTTCGGTAAGCATCCAGCAGACTATTAATTTTAGGTTTCGTTCTGAAATCACGATCTGCATGAGCCACTCCCCCACGATCTACAAAGATATAATCCGGATTCCAGTCGATAATCTTTTCATAGTCCACAAACGTACCTGTAATGGGCGAAACAATTGTAGAATCCAGATCAGACGCCACATTGTCTACTCCCAAAAAGGTAAGTGCAGGATAATAAGGATCAGTAGCTGTCAAATCGCGTTCACCTTTATAAGTAATGGCACCAACATAAGCACTAACAGGTACATAGTTTGCTGTACGCTTCTTTAATTCCTCCTTCTGCTGATCAATATAGGCCAGCAAAGAGTCTGTATGCGGAGTTGTGCCCAGTGTTTCGCCAATAATATTCATGGAATGCGAGAATTTAGCATAATTCTTTCCCATATCGCCCCCTTCGAGCACAATCACAGGAATCTTTACTTTCTCTTGTAATGCATTCGCCGCCTCAACTGTGGCAGAAGACATAAAAATCACATCAGGATTATTGGCATAAATCAATTCAGGATCACCCCCGAAACGATCACCTATCACCGGAATGGCATTTATTTTTGGATAAGCTTTGGTATGGGTAAAGCGGGCATCATTGGTTTCAGTAGCCTCAACGCCCGATATATAATCAATGCCGCCTGCCATTGTAACCAGGCGCATACATCCGGGACGAATGCACACCACACGTTTAACAGAATCGGGAATCAGCACGGTACGACCGGCAAAATCTGTTATTTCACGAGTACCATTAATGTGGTCTTTATTAGGTTGACAATTGATGCCGATACATAAAACGATCAGGACAAGAATCAATTGTTTAAGTATTCGATTTTGCATAAGCAGAAGTATTAACTTCTACAAACTTAAAAATATTTACCACATTTATCAACCATTCTTTAAATTATATTAATCGGGATGGCATTAATATTTATTTGAAATAGTGCAAAGCCTTCTGCAACTTTTTGCCGATACTTTGGCAATATGTTGCAAAGCCTTCTGCAGTAAATTGCCAAAGTATGGGCAATAAACAGGGATTACACCTTTAACAATAAACAGATATCTGACTAATTCACTGGCGAATAACAATTGCAAATTCTTTCTCTGAAATATCTGTTTCTATTTTGAGATTGTTTTTTGAGCAGATGCTATCGACAATGGAAAGACCTAAGCCTACAGAATCTTTCTCGCCCGGCGATCGTTTGAAACGGGCGAAAAGATTGCCTTGAGGAATGATATTACCATATGTATTCATCACTTTAAACGATGTTGCTGTAATATGGATTTTCAGCAAACCTCCTTTAATGTTGTATCGTATTGCATTAGACAGAAGATTAGATACCAGCATTTCGGCTAATTGTGGATGAATGTTTAAAACAAAATCGCCTGAATATTCTTTTTCTATAGATATTTCCTTTATATCAAGAAAGTCGGCATATGAAAAGAGAAAATCATCCACGAAACTATTCAAAGATAATTCTTCGCCGGCAGGAAACTGATTGTTGTTAATTCGGGCGATAGTCAGCAAAAACCGATTTAAACGAATAAGGCGGTCTACTGCCATTTCCAGACTTTTAATCTGTTCCATTTGTTTTTGCGAATTGGAACTATCCTGCTGTATGATTTCAATTTTCGCTTTAATCACTGAAAGGGGTGTCTGCAATTCATGCGAAGTCGTTTCGGTCAGTCCCTGCAATGTTGTATAATCGTCGTTTATACGCTGAAGCATACGGTTGGCGGCGTTGGTAAGTTCGTTAAACTCATCGACACTGCAGTTAATAATCTCTATACGGCTTCGATCGGTCATATCCATCTTATTCAACTGATTCAGTATCTGATAAAACGGATACCATAGTTTCCGCATAAACCAGCGGTTCCACCATAAGGAGAACAGTGCATAAAGCATAAAGAAAGAGAGGAGCGAAATGATGACTACTGAAATAATATCTTCAGTATCCATGGAAGTTTGCCACAAAGTTACGACTGCATTGCCCTGGGGAGTTGGTTGTGTATAAGTTAGTGTACGATAAACTACGTTTTCGCCTTTAAATGCACTAAACACAACAGTATCTGAGAAGACGGGCTCCATTATGGCATCATTATCGGTTGGATAATGCGTGATACGGCCTTTATTCAATAAATTATTTCCGGGAAGCCTTCCCTTATCCTGCACATAAAGTTCAAGATTCTCTTTAAATTCGAGTAATGTATGGTTATCCGATTTATGAACGAAAAACATGATGATATTATAAAACAGTCCTCCGCCAAGTACAATGACCAAAGCAAGGGTGACGAGTGTATAGCGACGGTAAATCTTTACTAATTTCATCACTTATCAAGATTTAGTTTATACCCTACAGCATAGACTGTTTCGATATAATCTTTAGATCCGGCATCCTGCAGTTTCTTTCTCAGATTCCCCATATGCGTATAAAGGGCATTATAAGAATCGGCTTCAATTCCCATATAATCGCCCCATAAATGCTCTATAATAGTTTCTTTAGAGAGTACACGGCGCTGATTGGTAATCAGGAAGATAAGAAGATCATATTCTTTGCGTGTAAGTTCCAGCAGGATATCGTTTACAAATACTTTGCGTACATCGGGTTGTACCTTTATTTCATTATATGCGTATTCTACTTGTCCTTTAAAGTGCCGGCGGCGAATAACCGATCTCAGACGGGCATTCAGTTCTGACAAGCTGAAAGGTTTCGATAAATAGTCATCAGCCCCGAGGTCAAGTCCTTCGATTTTATCGTTCAGTGCATTGCGGGCCGAGATAATGATGATACCACTTTCCGAGCGATTCATCTTTAACGATTTTATTATATCAAACCCACAGCCATCGGGCAGGTTGAGGTCAAGAATAATACATTCATATTGGTAAAGTTCTATTTTGTCGAGTGCATCTGCATAGTTGTGCGCCATCTCGCAGATATATTTTTCACAGTTCAGGTAATTTGCAATAGAGGTGGCCAGCTCCAACTCATCTTCTATTATCAAAATCTTCATAAATCATAGTTTTGCAGCAAAAATACGAAATATAGATGTTGCATCCATCGTAAAATGAGCTAATTAGCTCTAAAACAAACTTCAGAATTTCTTTAGAATCATGTATTTTATTTGCAGCGTAAACTAAGTTTAACTAATTAATGATTTTATGAAAAAGAAGATTTTACCAAACCTGCTATTCCTTTTATTATCTCTTGTTATGATCAGTTGTAATGACGACAATACTGATTTGGGTTTTGACAGTAAGCAAAGCATTATTATGAGCAAATACCCTACTGCACAAAATCTGAACTGGAGCAAGAGTCCGGACAATAAATATGACATTGCTCATTTTACGTTACCACGTACGCGCACTACCGCTGGCATTGCAGATACAGTTTCTATCTGGTTCGGAACAAATAACAGCATTCGTCTTGTAAAAGAAGAAATCTCGTTTGCAAGTCTGCCAGCAGAAGTGAAAGCCTCTTTTGCAAGAGAAATTTGCCGTCCTGTAAACGGAATTTCAAATGAAGCATTGCTTTTTACTCATTATGCCAACACACAGCTCTGGGAAGTAGATGATGTATATCTGATCGAAAAAGATGGTGCACTTACTTATCGTTTAGAAATGGAAACAACCTCATCGGTAAAACCAGAAGCTGAAGTTGTATTGGTTTATGATGCACAGGGCATTTTGCTAAGAGAATATGAAGTTATGGATTTTGAAGACATCAGACCACTTGAAATTCCGGTTTATATTTCAGAATGGATTGACGCTCATTTTCCCGGAAGCACTGTGCTTGATTATGAAATGGACAGAGATGACGATGAAATAGAACACGAACTGGATTTATTACTCGACAATATTATTATCGAAGTTGAATTACTTGAAAAAGGCGGAGTACTTATCGTAGAAGAAATTGAATTTAATTTCCCACATCTTAATGCATTACCTTTAGCTATACAGGATGTTGTTACAGAAATCATTGCGAATTTAAATGGATTCACAATCGATGATATCTGCGAAATTGAAATGGAAATCAAAGAAAATGGTGACGAAGAGTATGAAATAGAGTTGAGAAATGGTAACAGAAAACACGAGATTACTATTATCAGAAACACCGACGGGGTAATTTCTGTGAAATAATCATAGTAAAATTGCACATTAGTTTTGTTATCGAGAAGCTGCCTGAAGTGATTCAGGCGGCTTTTTTTGTCAGAGACAGACCTCTCATACAAAATTGTTAAAACTGAATATCGTTACAATAATCCGTAAAATGTATATTGAAGAATCCACGGCAATACTGCATTTTTGCATAGTCACTACAACGATGTATTTATGGATAAAGACAATTATATAAACAGATTACTTTAAGATAAAAAATAAACAAATGGAAAAAAGAATTTTAGGGAATAATCTTGAAGTTTCTGCTTTAGGATTAGGCTGTATGGGTTTTACACAAAGTTATCCTCCCTTCTCAGATAAAAATGAAGCGATAAAAACGATTCGTAAAGCGGTGGAGCTTGGGGTTACTTTTTTTGATACGGCCGAAGTTTACAGTATGTTTAAGAATGAAGAACTTGTGGGTGAAGCATTACAGCCTTTTGGCAACGATGTAGTTATTGCCACAAAATTCGGATATAATATGCCTGATATTCATTTCGAAGGCAATGCTCGTCCTGTTGAATTGTCTTCGCGACCTGAAACCATACGTATGGCCATTGAAGGCTCACTCAGAAGACTTCGCCGTGAATGTATAGATCTTTATTATCAGCATCGGGTTGACCCGAATGTTCCTGTTGAGGAAGTGGCTGAAACAATGTCGGCACTGATTAAAGAAGGTAAAGTGCTTCACTGGGGATTATCCGAGGCATCACCAACAACTATCCGCAGAGCACACCAGGTTTGCCCGGTAACTGCTGTCCAAAGTGAATATTCGCTGTGGTATCGCAATCCTGAGAAAGAGTTATTGCCGGCGTTAGAAGAGTTAGGAATAGGTTTTGTACCGTTTAGTCCGCTGGGTAAAGCCATACTTACCGGAAGATTCAATGCGAATACAACTTTCGATTCTTCGGATTTCAGAGCGACTATCCCGCGCTTTCAGAAAGAAAACCTGCAACATAATGCAGAGATCATAGACTATGTAAATCAGCTTGCCACTGAAAAAGGAACTACTCCTGCACGTATTGCACTGGCATGGCTACTGGCACAGAAGCCATGGATTGTTCCGATTCCGGGGACAAAAAGAGAAGAACGTATCAAAGAAAATATAGGCGCTGCGAATATCACTTTCCAGGCAGAAGAGCTTTCAGAGATCAGACAGCGATTAGACGATATACAGATTGTCGGCGGACGCTATCCTGAAGAACAGGAGCGTTTGACAGGTTTGTAGAGATTTAGATTCTCACAAGATGAAGCTAAAGCAGGAAATCACTCTTTAGCTTTATTCTTGGCAAATATCTATATAGGAAAACCATCATCAAAGGCCATAATAAACTTAACCCTCTCAAACTAATTTATAAATAATTCATGTATTTTTGCCAACAAACGCAATTTTCTTGAAATGGGCAAATACATCAATTTTCTTCTTTTACTCCTTTTTACATCAGTTTCTGTTCAAAGCCATGAAACTGACACGCATACTTTAAAAACCCGTAATCTTGAACTTTACAATAATTATTCTTCGATTTCAAATGATTCGTTAATCAAAATAAGCTCTTGTTTTGCGAATGATGAACAGAGCCGGGAAGATGCAACCGTTTGTTTCTCGATCCTCGTCAACCGCTATTATCAGAGTCAGAAGAACAAGAAATACCTGCGTGCATGTATCTACTCGCTGAATATGCTTGGTTATCAGTATTTATATCAGTACTTCGACTATTCGCAGGCTTATTATTATTTACGCCA
This sequence comes from uncultured Bacteroides sp., assembly GCA_947074195.1. GTDB lineage: Bacteria > Bacteroidota > Bacteroidia > Bacteroidales > Bacteroidaceae > Bacteroides. The sequence goes on along the minus strand of CAMTOS010000038.1, from coordinate 11,715 downwards.
GGCAATGACGCTTTCCGAGGAGAGTGGTTTTAACAGATATCTGCCCTCTATATATGTAAATATGGGAACTCTATATCAGATTTGTGACAATAAGCTTATGCCGGGTGATAAAGATGATAAGGCGCTGCAATATATGAGAAAAGCGTTTTATGCCGGTATTAAAGATGAAAAATACAAAACTGTTCTTATAGCTTTCATCAATATGACGAATATTGCTTATTTCAACGATAATATCTTATTAATTGAAGATGAGCTGGAGATCTTTGAGAACATACAAATTCCGGAAGAAGTAGAATATGCACTGTTTGCAAAAAAACTTTGTGATGCACTGAAGGCATATAGCCGGGAAGATTATGAAGCTGCACTCAACAAGTTTGATGAAATGCCAGACTTCATTGGAGAGAAGATGGATAAGGCCCGATGCACACTGATGATTAGCCGGAATAAGTTTCATTTATACTCCAAGCTGGAACAGACTGATGAAGTTTCGCGATCACTGAAAGAAAGTCTTGAATTCTCACAGAAATATTCTGCAAAGGATGTTCTGATTAGTGTTTATAAAGATTTCTCGTCTTATTATTCTTCATTAGGGTTCACTGCAGAAGCCGATTTCTATAAACTTCGCTATCTGGAGTCTAAAGACTCCCTTGACATTGAGAAAAAATACAACGCCATCAGCAATATGGAATTGCAATATGAATTAAAGTCAGTCAGCGAAACGATGAAAGAGCTTTCAGAGAAGCGCCGCAAACATATGCAAATTATGACTTTCGGTTTCATTCTTCTTGTAGCATTGACTTTGTTTATTATCTATTATATCAGAAACTATCGCCGACTGAAAGCCAATCACGAACGGCTTTATCTGTATAGTCTGGATGTGCTCGAAAAAGAGAAACAGGAACGTTTGCTAAGAGAGAAGTTTGAATCGCAAGTGTTGTCTCAGACTACATCCGGCAATCAGCTTGAAGAGAAAGAAGAGGCTCGCCCGAAATATCAGAAAAGTACCCTGTCGGATAATGATAAAGAACAATTGCTGAATAAAATATCTCGTGTGATGCAGACTTCGGAAGAGGTGTATCAGGAGAATTTTACGCTGGAAAAACTGGCAGAACTTACCGATTCGCGAAGTCGGTATGTATCGCAGGTGATGAACGAAACTTTTGGCAAAACCTTTAATTCGCTTCTTGCCGAATACCGCATAAAAGAGGCTTGCCGCCGCATGAATAATTCAAAGGAATATGCACGCTTCACCATCGAGCATATTGCCGAAAGTGTAGGATTTAAGTCGCGAACTCACTTCATTGCTACCTTCAAAAAAGAAATTGGCCTTACACCATCTGAGTATATAAAGATGGCGCAAAACGGACATAAATCTACTATTTAAGGGCTTTTCACGCTGTCTGTACTAATATTTTTGTCTGAATTCAAGCATACAGACATTTTCGGGTTTTCAAGATTCGCATCGTTTTTCAAACTTTCGTCAACTTTGTCTGCAGTTAGAAATAAATAATTGCCAGACTAAAGTTAAACAAAAGACTCACTTTATTCCGGCAATAATTAAAACAGTTTGAGTCTTAATAAATGTATGAGGAAAACGAACACTACTCTTTTAGTTTCGGGAATATTATTCTTGTTTATATTCCTGTTTTGCGATGAAGCTTCCGCACAAAAACGTTTGAAAACTGATCAAACATCAGATGGCAGGGAAATGATAAAAGTTCCTTTTGAAGGTATGAAAAATTTCGCCGGCACCTATGTATGGCCAGAGTCTACCGGTATGTCAGAAGATATTCTGATTATCGAGGATTTTTCCCGAATGACTGCAGGAACCCCAGATGAACCCGATCCAAATGAAATTGCAAGTTTCTATTTTGAACCCGGTGCATTTATCGATCCTTCACTGACAGAAGTTCCTGGTTGGTTTGGAAATTTCGTACATTCAGCCGGCGGCAAATGTGCTTTGATGCCTCCTCCACAATATATTGGTTCTCTTGCCACTCCTATCGGCGATTATTCAGGCGAAATTACAGTGACTTGTCTGGCCAAAGCATTGCCTTGTGAGCTAACAGGATCGACACTTACCATTATGGCTGGTATTGGTGGTTATGAAAACGCTGATTATGCCAATTGTGAAGATCAGTTTGGATATGATACCCGACTTTATACGGATCGTGGCTGGACACGCATTACTTATACTTTTAATAATTATTCGGCAAATGAAGATGGTTTTATCGTATTTTCGGCCAGCGGATATGTACTGATCGATAAAGTTGAAATTACTACACGTGCCACTTTCATTGCCAATCCGGTGATTGATGCACCAACAAACTTTACTGAAGATGGATTTACCATCAACTGGCAACCTGTGCGTAAAGCATTCAACTATTATGTGGATCTTTATAAGATGAATTATCTGAGTGATGAAGACGCCGTTTATACGGAAGACTTTGAAAACTATAGTGCTGAAGCAGCAAATGACTGGCAGATTTCTGAACCGGCTAAGCATAATATCAGTGCTGATGGTGGTTGCAATGGTAGTAAAGGTATAATCTTACAGAATGGCGATACGATTACTTCGCCAATCAATGGTGCAAAATACAGAGATATGAAATTCTGGATGCGCGCTTATGACAATGATAATAATATAGCCAATTTTGATGGATATATCAGAATTCAGGTTGAAACAGAAAACGGATGGAAAAACCTCGGTAGCCTGTATGGTATGTTTTTCTTTGGTGAAGATGATAATGATATCAGCTTAGAATATGAAACATCTAACAAGTTTGCAAATAAATATACAGCGGTCAGAATCATTGCCAGAGATCTTCCGGAAAGCGGATATTTTGTAATTGATAATCTGGAAGCGATTACTGCACCTCAGGGTGAACTCGTAGAAGTAGAAGGTGAATATCCGGGCGTGTATTATGACAGACCATCACGAGCTAACAGATCTTATACATTTACCGGACTCGAACCAGAAGCTGAATACTACTATTCTGTGAAAGCACATTATATGTTCTTATACAGCGAACCAGAACTTCACTTTGCTTTTGGAGTAGCTTCGCCTCAGGTAATCGATGCTACAGAAGTTGATCCTCGCGGAAGTTATACAGCCAACTGGTATTCAGTGCCTAAAGCTACAAGATATGTAGTCTGCAATTATGGGGTGAGTGTTGCAACGCAGCAGGAATGGGCTACTGTTTTAGAAGATGATTTCGATAAGGTTGATGATACTGTTACAGATTGTACAGATCCTTTCAACCCTGAAGCAATAGGCAATTATAGTACAATGTCTCTGGATGCTTATACTAACCTGCCAGGTTGGACAGGAACAGGCAATACGCTTTCGCAAAGTACTATCGGTATTGAATCAGCTTATTTTGTAAGTAGTGTTCTTACTACACCAGCATTATATCTGGACAATAATGATATTACAAAACTGGATATCCTTGCGTGTGGTTTTGAAGGTGCGAAACTTATTATCCGTGTAGATAATAATATGTATACCATCGATTTCGAGCCAATTGGTAAAGAGAATTATGCAGCTATTGACGGATCTTATCTTATCCCGGCAAGAGGTAAAGAAGTAAAACTTAGTTTTATCACTGATGATTATACACCGTTCTCTCTGGATTATATCAAAATCTCACAGGAAGTGAATGAGGGAGATAAAGTATACACCTTATTATCAACTGCTGAAACCGATAAAGAAACATTGTCACATACATTTACCGGTCTTGACCAGTTTGACTTCAGTACGTTTGCTTACAATGTACGTGCCTGTTACGATAAAGACGGAAATACAGCTATATCAGATGTGACTCCTTTTGTTATGGTCGATCTGATGAATACAACAGGTATTTCTGATGTAAAAGGTGGAGATATCGTTGAAGTAGCACGCTATACAATGGAAGGCATACGCTTAACTAAGCCTCAGCAAGGAATTAATATCGTTGTTTTCTCCGATGGAAGCGTCGTGAAGGAAATGGTGAAATAACTTAATTCTTTCTAAACTATTATATTATATTTTGATTGCAGAAAGTCCTGTGCCTGTAAGTTCTTCAGACAGGACTTTCTTATTCTTTACTTAAATCAATGATAATAATGAATAAACGATACATACTCTTCAACCTCTTTCTGTTAGCAATACTTGCAGCGAAAGCACAAAGCTATCTGGAATGCGATTTCAAATATGGTATACCTGATGATTATATTTTGATCGATAATGATAACAACAATCCATCGGCAAGTATGGCAAATATGGGTTTTACAGTTGGTAAGGCATGGATTGCCGCTATACCCAATGGTGAATCTCAACCTGCTGCCTGTAGTACATCATGGTATTCTCCGGCAGGCACTGCAGACGATTGGATGATTACGCCTCTTATCGAGGTAAAAGATGAGAATGCTATTCTTTCATGGCGGGCTAAAGCGGGACATAAACAGATACGTGATGGTTACATGGTTTGTATCTCTGAAAGTGAAGATGCCGATATGAATACTTTCACTCAGATATTTGATATAGCTGCAGAAGAAGCCAACTGGACTTATCATACCATCGATTTATCGGCATATAAAGGTAAATCTATCAGAGTGGCCTTTGTAAACAACAGCACAGATAAGAGTTACCTGTTTATCAGTAATATCTATATCGGAGCAAAAACCGATGTTTTCATGAAATGCAGTTTAAATGATATAACTGCCCTGACCGGCGGACATACCGTTTCCGGAAAAGTCTATACCCGCAATACCGGAACAGAGAACTATACCATCGGTCTGGAATATAATGGTAATACTTATACCGAAGATTTCACAGCGGCTCTTGGTGCCGGTGAAGAAATGGAATTTACGCTAAGCAACTGCATCAGCATCGGATGGTATGAAACAGTGCCTTATAAACTTTGGGTGAAAAACAATAACGGAGAATATATGCTTGAACAAACCATTACCTCCTATCCACGCAAAGTAGTATGCGATGATGTAACAGGTACCTGGTGCGGCTACTGTATCCGCGGTATAGTGGCTCTCGATAATCTTCGCGAGAACTATGCGGACAGAGCTATCGGCATTGCTGTACATCAGGGCGATGTGATGATGGATCAGGTTACCGGTTATGGTGAAGGTTTATCCCGGGTAGCACCGTGGAGTGGATTGCCCGCCGGCAGCATTAACAGAAGCAGAACCTGCGATCCCGGCAATTTTGAAAGAGAACTGATGACAGTTTTCAATGCAGAAAAGATATATGTCGCTATGAGCGTTGAGGCTGAACACGATATAGAAACAAGAACTGTAAGAGCAAAAACCGGTCTTTGGTTTGCTGCAGATCATCAGAATGAAGATTTACGTCTGGCCTATGTGGTTATAGAAAACAGGGTGCATCAACCAGGAAACAGTCTTTATAATCAGAAGAATTATTATTCGGGAGGCGGTTATGGTCCGATGGGTGGTTATGAGAATCTGCCCGAAATCATTCCTTCAGATATCATGTATTACGATGAAGTGGTACGTGCCTATGTGGAAGAGTTCAATGGCATTGCATACAGTGTTCCTGAGAATATCTTTGCCGATGATGAGATTACCCACGAAATAGAATTTACATTGACTGACAATATCCTGGTTGATGCCAATACTGAACTCATTGTCATGCTTATCGATCAGAAGGATAAACATGTTGTCAATGCGGAAAAGATTAAACTCGGAGAAGCTGATCCAACTGGAGTAATACTTTACCCAAACAATATAAATATCACTGAAACAACAAGATACAACATACAAGGTATACAACAGGCACAACCAGTAAAAGGGTTGAATATCATCAGATACTCTGATGGAACAATCAAAAAAGAAATCATCAAATAAAGCCGCAATAATAATATTTTCCTGACTGATTAAGAACATGATCGGCTACTATAAATATCAGGCTGCACTGCTATAGCCAGTGCAGTCTGATGTTTATTTGTATATATTTCATGATATTGGATTAATGTGCAACAGTCTCCAATGTCCTGATAAATAAGTATCATATTTACTGAATTTCCTTTATACTGATTTGAGTTATATCAAAGTTGTTATGCCAGGTTCAGGCATTAATTCTTCTTTCCTTTAGTCATCTACGAATTAATTGTTAATTTTAACCCCCGACAAATAATTAACTATTAAAACTCAATCTACTTACTGATGAAAAACATTCTGACCATTTTATTTGCTTTTTTATCCTTGCAGGCATCTGCTCAGCTAAAGGACTGCAAAGAAATACTTTCTATCAAAATTAATGAAGTAAAAAACCATGCGGATGTAAATAGTGATGGTAGTCGTTCTGCCGGACTTTTATCTTTTAATGGCTATTGTGATAATGAATATTTTAAAGGAGAAATTCAGCCAGGAGCATTTGATACACAAAAAAATGAAAATGGCGTAGTCACACTTTCAGCGCGATATATGCTGACAGGTAAAGACAGTAAGAATAATAACTGCAATATCTTTATTGAAAATAATGCAGTACAGGGGGGCCCTTATAGTCAACCGAAAATATTCACGGATAGCAAAGCGCTTGATTTTTTGAATACTTCCGAACTTGTTGGTCATCTCGATCATTCCGACGGTCAGTTTTATGTCCGTATCTATGTCCGCGAACCCGGAAACACCACCGAAGATCTATGGGTGCAGGGAACACAGGGAAAGTTGGCTGCTACTCTTGAGAAACCGGAATTAAAACAGGGCGAGAAATGTCCGGTAGTTATTATCTGCCATGGTTTTGGCGGCCAGCGCAGTTGCCCGACAACCAATGCCATTGCTCAACAATTGTCCGATAATGGCATTGCCTCTATCCGTTTCGATTTTAATGGCCACGGAGAAAGTGAAGGGCGATTTGAAGATATGACTGTACCCAACGAAATAGAGGATGCAAAATCTATCTATCAGTTTGTATCATCTTTGCCATTTGCTGACAGAGAACGTATCGCCATTCTGGGTATTTCGCAAGGCGGGGTGGTGGCAAGTATGACTGCCGGTGAACTGGGACATAAAAAACTGGCGGCAGCCGTACTGATGTGTCCGGCAGCGGTACTCAGAGATGATTGTATTAAAGGAAACACCATGGGACAATTCTATAATCCGCTTGATCCGCCCGAACGACTGGAGCTTGGATACGGCAGAGCTTTAGGTCGCGAATTCATTAAAACAGCTTTCTCCCTGCCTATTTATGAAACAGCTGAACGCTATCACGGAAAGGGTTGCATCATCCATGGCACCGGTGATCGCGTAGCTCCATATACCTATGGCATTCGTTTCCACGACATATGGCCCGGAAGTGAATATCATCAGTTAGAAGGTTATGATCATGGCTTTAATCCTAATCCGCTGGATGCGGTAGCCATCGCAGTTGATTATCTGAAACGAAACTTAGCGGATAACTAAATGCCTTAAGATTCAGGCATAAGATGATAAATTTAAATCCTTTCCGGAATACTTCATACTGAAATATTTGCGGAAAGGATTTCTTTTATCCATTATCAATATTTGTTATAGTCATCGGTTAAATTTCCAGTTATCAAAATACATCAGGTTAGTGATCGGTTTGCCCTTAACCACAAAATATAAATCATGAACCCCTGTTACTTCAGGAATTTCTGTCTCAACCAGTTACCAGCGATTATCACCACTGGTACGTGGAATTTTTACAGTACCTAATAACGGACCATCCACGTCATCAAGTCTTATCTCCATAGAAACAGATGCATTGTGTGTAGTTCCGGTACGTGCTGCAAATCTTTCGGCTCCGTCCTGACCAAAATCCATATTTCTGACTTTAATAAATGCGCCATTCTTCTGCGTCGTTACAAAAACCCCTACTCCCTTATTCTGAGATTATTTCAGACAGGATTCAAATACATTCTTCATTTTACTATAACAACTCCTCCTTTAGGCTGAATCGTGACTTCGAACATCCCATCTTTTTTCACTTTCACATCTCTGAGAGTAGGCGCCAGCTTGTTATCATCATTATATAATCTCACATTCTGATTGGCAAACATTGGCAAATCGAGTTTTAGAGTCAAGGCTTTAGCCTCAGCGTTGACACCGGCCACATACCATGTGTTGTTATGGCGGCGCGCAATCACAACATATTTACCCGGCTCACCATCAATGTAGCGTGTTTCATCCCATGTTGTAGGAACTTCTTTTATAAAATCGATTTCAAACGATGGAACATCAGTCAGATTGTTAGGAGTAAGGGCAAACATCTGTACAGGATTCTGAAAAAGCACAGCTGTTGCCAATTGAAAAATATCTGTCGTTTGTCTGGTCTGCCCTTCTTTATTGCCCCTGTTAAGGTGTTTGTTAAGCACAACACCGCCAAATTCCATTGCCCCTACCGTATTACGGATAAAAGGATGCAAGGTTGCGAAGAATGCTTCATTTTCACGAACATATTCAGAAAAAACCAGCATTTCAGAAGCGATCACGGCCTCACTGCCGACATAATTAGGATACATCCGCTCCCATCCGCGCGGCAAAGTACAGCCATGAAATACAATCATCAAACCATAATCATTGGCATCAGAAAGAATATCCTCATAAAGACGCATAGTTTCTTGTTTATCACCTCCAAAGAAGTCGACTTTCAATCCTTTAACTCCTGCCTCCTGTAGCCACTTCATCTCTTTTTTGCGGGCAACAGATGTATTCATGCGATTACGCGGTCCCTGGGGCGCATCATTGAATCCGCCATTAGAATTGTACCACAGAAAGACATCAACATTACGGGAATTAGCATATTTCACTAACTCCTTCATCCGGTCATACCCGATATTATCGTCCCATAATGCATCAATCAAAATATATTCGAAACCAAGTTCTGACGCCAAATCAATATATGCTATCTGATCTTCCCAGTTCATACTCTCATCCATCCACATAATCCAGCTCCAGGTAGATTTTCCATACTGATAGACTTTTGTTGGTTCATAAAGCGGATCAACCACATCAAAAGGAATAGTGGTTTCAACTATTGGTTTCAGTGTTTGCCCTACGGTAATGGTACGCCACGGTGTGACACCCGGTAAAGCAAGTTGGGCACCAGTACTTCCAAACCCGTTATTTTGCTTCTCATTGGGAAATGCTATGGTATAAAGTCCATTATCTTTTCCATCACTCAGATGCGAAGCACAGTAAAGGCTATTTACCCCCGTTTCAGAAAGAAGTACCCAACCATCATCGCCAATCTTAAATAAGCCCGGAAAAACATAACCATCGCCACCGTTTGACGTTCCGCCAACAGGTTCATCATTAGTATAACCACTCTCGTAGCTGGGTGATGTACGTGCAAAAGCACCCATCGGAGGCATCATTTCTGACAAATAGGTTGTAGCATTAACGGGAAACTGAAAGCCGGTTGCCTCTTTTTCCACCACACAGGCATATCTTTCTTTCATGACCGGAAGTTCATAACGAAAAGCTACATCGTTATTGCTTACCTGAAATTCGATATATAATGTATCCTGATTTGCATTGGTTAAAGCAATTGTAAGCACATTTGCCTGATAATGTATCTGTGATTGTTTTATTTTCTCCTGAGAATATGATTTATCAATATTGCTTTTGCGATCTCCACCCCATTTCATTCCGGAACTGAAATCACCTTCATTAGTAATTATACCCAGAGGAGAATTATCTAACATCCCCTTATCTTTATATTTTATAGAATAGAATGGAGTACCATTCATCAGATTAACTTCTACTTTCAGATTCCCATCAGGACTAAGAATTTGTGTTTTTTGTGCAAAAGCTGCATTCAGTATAAATAGCATCAAAAATGCTGATAAAAGAGTTTTCATAAGTATTAATATTAAAATTCAAACATGCACAAATATATTCCGGGAATACTATTGCAACGACGCTTCTTTGTTACAAATGTTATACTCTGTGTTACTATTTTATAAAAGCCCCTCCTCTACTTTCTTATAATCCAGAATCCTGCCTTTCCCGTTTTCAAGTTCAATAATACCCTGATGTATCATTTCTGAAAGAGTTCTCGAAAGCGATGGCCTTTCTACTCCAAAATACTCAGCAAGAGTTTTTATATTTCGTCCAAGTTCAAAATACCCTTTCTTCTCACGGGAAAGAATATAATAGCAAATCTTTCCTTTAATGCCTTTCTGCGCAAATATCCTGATACGTTGCGTCAGATATTGAATACGATTAGCATTGAAAGCCATAAAGCCGCGAAGAAAACCGGGACACTGCGCCATTTGCATCTCTACCGATTTTTTGCTGATGAACATTACTTCGCTATCCTCCATACTAATAATATCGACCGGAAAATGATTATCATCAGCAAACAAAAAAGGAGCAGCCAGCGGATACGGCGCTTCTATTATCTCCATGGAAAGCACAAATCCTGAACCCGACACAATTTCAGTCTTCACTTTGCCTTTAATCAGCATCAGTAAATGATTTACTGTATCGCCCTGGTAAGCAATATACTCTCCTTTCCGGTACTTTTTTATGGTACGAATTACAGTACATTGTTCTGCATTCTGTTCTAAACTGGATTTATGCCGGCAATCGCGGCAGAAAAACTGAAGCTCTTCTCTTTCCATAACCATGAAGATTTTTAATACTAATAGTTGTAAAAACTTTATCTACGTAACAAATGTTACCTTTTTAAAGTTCTTCATATCCTAATTTTGTACTCAGTAAAACAAAGAAAAATAGAATGAAAAGAAATATAATAACAATAAACGAGGATCTCTGCAATGGTTGTGGAGCCTGCGTAAGCGGATGTCACGAGGGTGCTTTAAAGATGATTGATGGTAAAGCAAGAATCATCAGCGAACTCTATTGTGATGGACTTGGTGCTTGTATCGGCGAATGTCCTGTAGATGCCATTACCATAGAAGAGCGTGAGGCTGAGCCTTATGACGAAAAGGCTGTAATGGAACGCATTTCTAAGAAAGGCGAGAAAACTGTACTGGCACATTTACATCATCTTAAAGATTATAATGAAATGGAATATCTGAGACAAGGAATAGAATATATCAAAGAACATCTTTTGCCTTTCGACTTGAGTTCGCTCGAGGACAAAGAAGAAAAGAAAGAAGAAAAAACAGCTATGAAAGAAGAAAAAGAAGATAAGCCTAAATTAGGTTGCGGTTGTCCGGGATCGATGGCACGCTCGTTCACTGCCCCTGCAGCTGCTATGAGCTATTCACCTGCTGCTACAACTCCCGAACAACCTGCTGCTGCATCGTCACAACTCACACACTGGCCTGTACAATTGCATCTGCTCAATCCGGGAGCCGGTTTCTTTAAAGATGCCGATGTAGTACTGGCAGCCGACTGTACCGCCTATGCGTATGCTAACTTCCATGGACAGTTATTAAAAGGTAAAAAACTTGCCATCGCCTGTCCTAAACTGGACCATAACAAAGAAGTGTATGTAGATAAGCTTGTACAGATGATGGAATCTACTCAAATCAATACGCTTACCGTAGTCATTATGGAAGTACCTTGCTGTGGCGGACTGATTCAACTGGCTCAAATGGCTGCAGAACGTTCTTCGCGCAAAGTGCCAATAAAGAAAATTGTCATCGGCGTTCAGGGAAATATCGTCTCTGAAGGCTGGATTTAAATATAGTTTATAATTGGTTTATAGCCTGCAGTTCTTTTCAAGAGTTGCAGGCTATTTTATTATCTGCTTTCTAAAACTATTAT
>CAMTOS010000037.1 GCA_947074195.1 uncultured Bacteroides sp. | reverse complement strand
ACCTACCCGAATGAAATATACAGTACCTGTAAAAATGCTCCCCATAGAATAAAAACACTCCATTAACATCTTTTGCACAAAACTTTTGCAACAGTCTACTAATATTTCGTAGCTTTGCTAACAGTTAGTAGATTAATAACCAATACTAATGAAGCAATCTATGGAAAAGTTGACCGTACAGGAAGAAGAAGTAATGCTTTACTTCTGGAAATCAGGAAACTCATTTATCCGCGAGGTACTCGATTCGATGCCCGAACCACGGATGCCCTACACCACCGTAGCCTCGGTGGTACGCAATCTCGAGAAGAAAGGCTATCTGGCAGGCCGCAAGCTGGGCAACTCTACCTTTTATGATATCCTTATTCCGCAGAACGAGTATAAGAAGCAATTTATGGGTAGTGTGGTGCGCAACTACTTTACCGGATCTTATAAAGAGCTGGTTTCGTTCTTTGTGAAAGATCAGAAGATCAGCAAAGAAGAACTGAAAGATTTGATCGATCTGATTGAAAACGGCGATAAAGAAGAAAGGAGTGAGTCATGATGAGCGAATTCTTATTCTATCTGCTGAAAGTCAACATTGCACTGATCGTGCTCTTCGGACTTTACAAGGTTTTCTTCGATAAAGATACTTTCTTTACCATTCGCCGCTTCGTGTTGATGGGCATTGCATTAGCTTCATTGCTCTTGCCGCTTATTCCTTTCGGCTCCATCACGCCTGCCGTTATTCAGAACTATCCTCAAGGCATTATCACGGTACAGTTATCCGAAGTAGCGGTTGGGGGCGAATCCATCAGTAATTTCTCCTGGATACAATTCCTCGGAACCATCTATCTTATCGTAGCGCTATTCTTTATTGTCAGGTTACTTGCCAATCTGATACAATTAACGATACTGCTCTATAAGAGTCCCAAAGCCCTGGTGGGCAATACCCTCATCCACGAATTGCCACACGGCATGGCCCCGTTCTCTTTTTTCCATTTCATTTGTCTATCCCCTACCGATTATACTCCTGAGCAACTTACCGAAATCATGCGCCATGAGCAGACCCATTCGCGTCAGCTCCATTCCATCGATATCGTGTTTATACAGCTCATGATCATCTTCTGCTGGTTCAATCCGTTTGCATGGCTCATGCTTCGCGAAATCCGCATCAACCACGAGTATCTGGCAGATGAATCAGTGATACAAACCGGTGCAGACAAGAAGACGTATTCTTATCATCTTCTTCAGAGCACTTACCCCAAACAGGCTGCAGCAAATCTTTATAGTAACTTTAATGTTTTACCTTTAAAAAAACGTATTATGATGTTGAATAAAAAAAGATCAAGGTCAACACTCATCTGGAAATACCTGATGTTTGTTCCTGTTATAGCCATGCTTTGTATGATTGTGAATTGTACAAATGTGCAGGATGAAAAAGCTGTAGAAACTGAAAAAGCAACAGTCAGTGCAACTGATGAGATGCAAACAGAAAGTGCTGCAAAAACAAGCAGTGATGAAGCGTTTGATTCTGTAGAGCAAATGCCCGAATTCCCGGGTGGTATGCAGGCATTAATGTCTTATCTTAAAGATACCATCAAGTATCCCGAACAGGCCAAGAAAGATGGTATTCAGGGAAGAGTTATCGTTCAGTTCATTGTAGAAAAGAGTGGTAAAGTAACCGATATCCATGTGGTTCGTGGCATCGACCCAATCCTTGACGAAGAAGCTGCCCGCGTAGTGGCCGCAATGCCCGACTGGAAACCCGGTATGAATCATGGCGAAGCTGTCAATGTGAAATACACCATTCCGGTGAACTTTAAGCTGGATTGATGAATATAATCCTTTTTAGTTGTGGAGTGTTTGTGCTCCACAACTAAAAGATAATCTAATTATCGCAAACCACAATTTCAATCTTTTATCAACCAGTTTAAGAAGAAAAGAGTACATTTGTTTAACAAGATAATTATCTCTGCATCATCTTAATCTGTTATGACTAAAAACGCACTACTATCCATTTTTTTCTTATCTCTGTTTGTGTTCAGTGCAAATGCACAAGACTATCTATGGCCTGTACAAGGACAAAAGGCAGGAACCGATATCATCAAAACTCCGCAAGGATATATTGATGGAGAACATAACTTTGCTAAGTTATTTATCGGAGGCAATTCGGGTGATACGATTGTATCGCCTGTAAATGGAACTGTCAGTGATATCGCTATTATATACAATTCATCTCTTAAAAACAACAATACATTCAATATAAATAGCATTGAAAACTGGAATGAAGCCATTGAGCGAGTGAAAGCGAATCAAAAAGACGCCGGCAACATCAAGCCCAAATTTATTTGTGGTAGCATTACAATCATAACTACTGAAGGTACCAAAGTCCATATCTCAGGCTTGAATGGCGACTTCCGCTTCAAGACAGGTGAGAAAATCACGGAGGGAATACCTATCGGGATAATGGACTATAGCTACCACAAAATAACCGAACCATCCATCTGTGTATCTGTATCTTCTAAAGATAGTAAACCTATAGACCCGATGACACCCTTTGGTCTAAAAACGACCTTTATCAAACCCGGAGAAGCTAAACCTATTAAAAGATTAAGTAAGACAGATGCTAAAGAAGATTACACGATCTACTTTAGAGCACTGCAAGAGCTATATCCTACTTTCAACTATTTGATACCTGAAGAAGAGCAAGAGGACTATCTTACCAAAAAGCTCCAGATGATTGATGAAAAAGCCAAAGGAGATAGCATTGATTATAGCGATTATCGTTCCATTTTAAGTCAGGATAATAGTCGGATACACGATAGCCACTTAACTAGAATAACTCCTTCGTGGGATAATGAAATGCCGGACCATCAACCAGGAATATTCATGGGAATTGTAGGAGATACAATGTATTGTACTACTGCAACTAAGGACTACGAATACCTCATTGGACAACCTTTTTTAGAGTTCAATGGCTACAATGCTGATTCAGCCCGGCAGAAGATGTATGAAACTATAAATGAATATGATGCCAATGTAGAAGATTATAAAAAATATGGTGCAGCCACTATCCGATTTGGTATACTCTTTAAACCTGACTCAAACTTTGATGCTGTAGTGATGCTTGCAGATAGTAGTGTTGTAACAATAAAAGGGCACGACTTTAAAAAAGGCTATCCCGATTACCGGAAAGATGTATTCACCTTTCTGATGAAACGCAATCCCCGAAAAAATCTATCGATGCAGATGCTAAATGATAGTATAGCCTATCTTGATATAGCAACATTCCAACTCAATGAAATCGAAATAGATAGTATACGAAACTTTATCAACAGCATAGATACCATACCAAATTTTATTATTGATGTGCGCTATAATACTGGTGGAGACATTAAAGTCATGCAAAAGATATATTCATTTCTGGCAGGTGAATCCATGAAACTTAATGGTTATAACCGTGTAAATAAACAAGGTGGTTTTATATCATTTGAACATTCCCTGAATTATCACCCCGAAAGTAATCCATTTTCCGACTACCTGCCGCACGAAGGCAAAAATGGGTATTATCAGCGTAATGAGGATGAGTATCTGATTAATCCTGATTCATTGACGAATTATAAAGGACGCATCTATATGTTGACCAATGAGCATTCCACATCAGCTGCCACCGCACTACCGGGATTATTGGTGCGCAATCATAGAGGGGTAACAGTGGGACGTGAAACACGAACCGCCTACCACTATATGACAGCCAATAAGAATTCTGAGATCAGATTGCCTCATTCACAAATTGTGGTGCATATCCCTATGGTAGAAATTGTTTTCGATACAGAAGTAAACGATCGCGTACCTTATGGTCGTGGTGTATTGCCCGACTATGAAGTACCTCTATCGCTTGCAGAGATCTGGTCAGAAATTCCCGATACAATCCTGAGTTATACCCTTGGATTAATTGACAGAGGAGAATATATCAATTACGATAATCCCTTTGTTTCCCCGGAAGTAAAAGCGGTATCCGAAGTCCGCATATTCCGCTTCAAATGGTACATTCTTGGAATAGTTGTGCTGATTATATTTATCATCATCATATCTTATAAGAAAAAACAATGAAGACAAAACTGAAAGAAAACAAAACGCCTGTAACCGGCGGTTATCTGAAATCTATGTTTCTCCTGTTATTCTGCTTTACCGCTTTTCAGGTATCGGCTCAGGAAGATCAGCAAAAGGAGAGAATAGTATATGACATGGCAGAGAAAATGCCAGAATTCCCCGGTGGCCCGGCCGCAATGTTTAAGTATATCAATGATAACATCAAAGACATGGATGAACAGGATCGGTCGAGAGGACGCGTTGTAGTTCAGTTCGTAGTCAATGCCGATGGTAAGATTTCGGATATAAGTATAAAAAGTGGTGCCTCACCTGCATTAGACAAAGAAGCGATTCGCCTTGTTGAAGAGATGCCGGATTGGACACCGGGTTCAATTAAAGGAGAAGCGGTGAATGTAAATTATACCATTCCGGTGATGTTCAGATTGAAATAACGGGCAAAATCTCTCATTTTTTACCTGATAAACAAACTGAATTTTCAACAATATAAGAAACAGCATGATGGCTTTATACTCTGCCATCATGCTGTTTTTTGTTTATATTTACTTATCGGTTACTTATTCTTCTTTACACGAATCACTGTAAACGAGTAGGCTGGCATTTCATAAGCGAAGTTTTCGCTGACCTGCATTTCACCCTGAACCGGAAGTGCGGTTGTGCTATCGGGCGCGCCGGTTAATATAGTGGTTTGTGCAGTTGGATTCATACCATCCATCATTGGAAAATCGACATTTGTGGCTACCGCAACAGGAAGCATGTTGACCAGTTTAATGATGGCATCGCCTGTTTTAGCATCGGTTACAATCGAAGAACCGATACGCTTGTTTACGCCATCGTTGTTCTGATTGGTTTTGATGCGCGATGCAACATAAGTGTCGCCTTCGTTCTGCCCATACATCTGCTGAGTGTAATAACCCACGGTTGGTTTCACTTCGGTATTGTTGAAGTAAATCAAATCGGGATTCCACTGTGTATGGTTTTCTTTGGCCAGCAGCGGAGCATAAGAAGTCATCTCTACCACATCGCCGTTGCGCTCTACTGAAGTCAGGAACAATGCCTCGGCAAGTGCTGTTTCGATGGTACTTTTGCGACTTGGAAGATGAGCTGCATATTCACCGAGGTAGACTTTCGATTTGTTGCGGTCGTAGCGGTCGTAGAAATCCTGATTGTGAATGAACCAGCCGGGCGTATTATAATAATGCTCATCGACCATAGGCACATCGAGTTCGGTAGCCAGTTTCCAGCCTGCTTCATAGTCTGAACCTTCATAGAACGGACCAACCGTACCAATCACTACAATCTCGGGATAGCGTGCTTTTACACCATTATACAGATATTCGAAACGCTCCGCAAAGACATCGGTAATCAGATCTTCGTTGCCGATACCCACATATTTCAGATTGAAAGGTTTCGGATGTCCGTTAGCTGCACGCTTTCTTCCCCACTCCGATTTCTTTGCATCGCCATTGGCATATTCAATCAGGTCGAAGATATCTTGCAGATAGGCACCCATTTCATCCATCGGTATACCGCCTTGCTGACCGGCACCGCAGGCACGGCCATCGTGATGATGTCCTGAATTCTGGCAAGGCACACCGGCTGCTACAACGGGCACAGGTATTGCACCAAGGTCTTCGCAGAACTGGAAATATTCGTGATAGCCCAGTCCCATGCTTTGCTGATACCCCCAAAGATTAGGCATAGGTTTACGAGCCTCAACAGGACCGATGGTATTTTTCCAGTGATAGATATTCTCGATGCCGTTACCATGTGCCACACAACCACCGGGGAAGCGCACAAACTGAGGATTCAGCCCTTCGAGGGTCTGAGCAAGATCGGCACGCAGACCATTCTTGCGGTTCTTATAAGTCTTTTGCGGGAAGAGAGATACGAAATCGATACCATAACTACCGGCAGTTTCGGGAATGATTTCCAGTACGGCAGAGGTCGATCCGGCAGTAGCCGTAAGTTGTACCTGTTGCTTTTTCCAATCGGCTGATATAACTTTCAGAGTAGTTTGAGCAAGTACATTACCATTGCCATCAACCAGTCTGACAAGCAATTTCCCACCTTTGCCCTGCATCATTTTTGTATAGACAGAGAAGTCATATTTATCGCCCTTCACCACCGGTATACCATCGAAACCCTCATTAATCAATGCCGCACCCGGCTGATTCACGGTAAGTATCGCATAATTCGGATTGTTGGGGTGGATAGGCGCAACGGTATCTGTGCTAAGCGTCATACCATTGCCCTTCACCTGCCAGGCATAAGTGCTGTGCCAGTTGCCGCGATCGGCCGGCGAATATTCGAAGCCACGGTTCTGAATGAGTTCGGCATACAAACCTCCATCGGCCGCATAATTGATGTCTTCGAAGAATATACCAATCAGTTTATCGCTGATCGGCTTTGTTTGTTGTGGCATTACTGCAATATCAGCTGTAACCCCGTTCAGGTTGGCGAAACGTTGTGCATCACTTTCAGTGCGTTCATCGTGAAGCATAGCGCGGTAATGACGATGATCCACATAATGCTCCAGGGCCTTAAGTTCGGCTAAAGATATCTTTTGCATATGTCCGTTGAGAGCTTCATCACCAAGCACTATAGATTGCGGAGTAACTGCAGAAACGATTGCCGGCATGTAAGCTGAAGATTCAGAAGAAGGAAAATAGATTTGCGGATTCCAGCTCATCAGGTCGGCAGAAGTAGCTCCACCATACTCTTTTCCACCAGGATTGAGTTGCCAGGTGCAATACCAGCTGCCATCATCAAGGCGATACAGCTCTGGTGCAAACATACGTTTCTCGTGACCCCATGGACCATAATCGCATTTCAGAAAGCTATAACCGTTGCCAATACTCATCCATTGATTAGCATCGGTACTCCATGCCAGTTTCAGACCACCGCGGCCTTCATCGGGAAGAGTGGTATAACTGAAAAGATAAACAGAGTCGGGTTCATTGTGAATGATTGTCGTTCGGGAAAACATCGGCTGACTACAAGCCGCTAAAAGAGCAATAAGAAGAGTCTTTCTCATGATAAATATAGTATTAGATAGTGATTAAACAAATAAGGCATTAGTATAAGTGTCAAATATACACATATTAAGGTGATATCCAAAAGATTAAAGAAGAAAAAGTTATACCTGAATCAGAGATATCAAAAAAGATTAGAAGTAAATTAAACAGACGCATAATAAAATATTAGCGATAAAAACAGTTATCTGACTTGTTCATGTATTTTATATCTTCATTTTATTACTTATCACTATAATGATTACATATTGATATATTATTTTTCGTTTAACCATCAATATTTGATTTATATTCATTAATTATATATCTTATGTTCACAGCACAGCTTTTAATGAAATAATATTTCACTTTATTTTGCTATTTAATAACACATTGCTATATTTGCAAACATATCAACATTGTTTTTAAGTATTTTTTATGGAAATAGCAAAGATTATAGGCGTATTTCGATTGCTTTTGGGAAGTCATTTTTCATCCCGAAAATCATTTCACATGATTACCGAACAAGCTAACAATGTGATATTTAACCCTTACAAAATATCATCCGCAGATCCGTTTTTTAAACATGCTGGATACAGATATTTATTACAATTCTTCCAGCATATCTTATCAAGTCACAATATTCATATATATAAATACAGTAGTATAATTAACGATAAATTAATCACAACACGATTTAAGAATATTCCATCGCCATTGAGTTTATAATATCGTTCAACACATTGCATATCTGACAGCATTGACGCTATCCTTATATAAGGGTAGTTATATACATTGCATGCACAAATTTAAATCTGACTAATAATCTCTTTATAAATAAAACAACTAAAATTATGAAGTATTTTAAATCTATCATTTCTATTCTTCCTGTAACTCTTTCTTTGATTCTTTTTACAGCCTGCTCGAATAGCGATACAACCGAACCCGAACCACCGGTAGATGATACACGTAAATCAATATCAATTCTTGCCGATAAAACGACAGCAGAGGCCAACGGAACCGATGTCATCACCCTGAGAGTTGTTGATAACCTTGGCGAAGACCTGACTGAATCGAGCTTTATTACTAACGAAACAACCGGAACAATCAACCGAAAAGGAGTAAATACCTTTACTTATATGGAGAATGCTACACTAACTTTCACCGCACGATTTGAAGATTATGAATCGAAACCGGTAGAAGTTGTGTTTCAGAACAGAAAGAACTATGAGTTCTATAAAAAACGTGTAGCCATATTCAAGATGACTGGTACCTGGTGTGTGAACTGTCCGGGAATGGCCTCAGCATTAAAGCAGCTTGACAGCACAATGCCCGATAAATTTTATGAAATTGCACTGCATGCCAGCACAAGCGTTGCAAGTGATCCATTCCACACCAATGCAACGGCAATGTTTGCCACAGCCATGGGCGGCCTGAATGCATTCCCAACTTCTGTTTTTAATCTGAAATCAGCTACTGCTACATCAAATACATCAGCAACTTCCTTGCGTAATGCACTCGAAAGCGAATTGTTCGATGCAGCTACATGTGCCATTAAAGCAGAAACATCTTATAATATTGCTGAGAAATCGGTTACCATCAATGCACGTATTAAGTCTGATAAAGGTGGTGCATACGAATTGGCATATATCATAGTAAGAGATGGTCTTGTAGCCGAACAGGTGGGTGGCGACAGCGACTATGTACACAACAATACTGCAATTGTTTTCTCGAATAATTTCCTTGGATCAACCGATAAGGTAACATTGAATGCAGGAGAAGAGTATGCTGCGCCAACTATCACTATGACTTCTTATATGGATATCGATCCGGCGGATACAAGAGTATTGGTTTATGCACTGACTGCCAACAATGAAGTCAATAATATCATTAGCTTACCAATTGGAGAATCGGTAGATTACGAAGAAAACAAGGATTAATACCACTTAAAACATTAATATGAGAAAATACTTATTTATGGCTGCGATTCTTACAGGATCGCTCAGCCTGCTGTCTTCGTGTTCAGATAATGATAGCGAAACTATTGTTGAAGATCCGAATAAAATCACATTAAACATCAGCAAGAACAGTATTCAGGCAAACGGCGTTGATGCCATCAATTATAGTGTAATGAGAGGCGGAAGCGAGGAAATTACCAGTCGTTCTCAGCTGATGGTTATTCAGGATACTGATACAATGATGATGGGAAGAGGAGTAACATCTTTCTCGACTTTAACGCCGGGTACTTATACACTACGAGCATCTTATTATGAATCTGGTCTGCATTATAGTGATAACTCAATAGAGATCACTGCAAGCGAGTCTCAGCCCAGCAAATATGCGCAGAAAGTTTTCGGTATGCAGTTTACATCAGTATACTGTACGTATTGTCCTGAACTATCGACCAACATCAAACTATTGATGGATGATGAAAACTACAATCAGAAGATTGTTCCTGCATCGTTCCACAAAGATTTTGGTGGTGCCGATCCGATGACATTTAAGTTTACTGATAACTATTTTAAATTACTGGGCGGTGTAGGTTTACCTTCTTTCTATCTTGATTTCCGTAAAGAATCGACCTGTACGGTAGCCCTTGATAATATGAGGACTCTCATCGACAAGACTCTCGAAAGCTATCCCACGATTTGTGGAGTAGCGATTGAATCAGATTACAATGAATCGACTCGTGCATTGAAAGTGACTACTAAAGTGAAAAGCGACTTCGATAACAGCAATTACAAGATTATGGTTTTCCTTGTAGAAGATAATATCGAGGCTGCTCAATATGGTTCTACTGACCTTTTCTACAAACACAACAATGTGGTCAGAGATATACTTTGTCTGTCGTACATGGGCGATAAACTTGGTGATGTAGAGGCAGAAGTAGAGAAAACGAAAACCTACAGTTATACCATTCCTGCCAACTGGAAAACAGGTGAGATGCGTATCATTTCCTGCATCTTGAACTCTGTAGACGGTGGTACGACTCATACGGTAAGCAACACAACCATGTGCGATCTTGGATCGTCTATTGATTATCAATATAAAAACTAAGTTAGAAATGAAATATACAATTAAAGCACTTCTGTTTTGCCTGCTGGCAACTATGGCCATATCATGCAACGATGATGATACTCATGTTGAAAAAGTGGTAGAGGCCAAAGAATACAAAAAACATATAGCAGTCTTTAAACTTACAGGAACCTGGTGTTCATTCTGTCCCGAAGGTAGTCGTCGTCTGGACTACGTACTCGAAGATGATGGCAGAAACCGTTACGACAATGCGCATATTCTGGCCTTCCATGGTGGTATGACAGGCGAACCTATGCGAATTCCTCAGACCAATTTATTATACTATGATTTTGGTTTGACGGGGTATCCATCTGTTATATATGACATGCGTAAAGGTTACACAGACATCAAAATCGATGAAGTAAGAAAAGAACTGAATGAGTCAATCAATGATTATCCATCCTATTTTGGAGTATCGATTGCATCAGATTTGAATAGTGCTAAAGATGAAGTAAATATTCAGGTGAGCATTGAAACCAGCGTAAAAGACAGCTATAGAATAATTGTATATCTCACTGAAGATAATATCATCGCAGCACAAAAAGACGGTGAAATCATCAATTATGAATATAAACATAACCATGTTGTACGCAAACTTGTATCAGAATCTTACACCGGGGATGCCACTGGTGAAATTGCTGCAGGCTATACAGTCGTAAAAGGTTACAACTGCAAACTTGACGCAGAGTGGGTAACCGATGAATTAAAAGCATATGCACTGATCATTGCCGAAAGTACAGGCTTTATCCAGAATATGGCTTTATGTAAAGTCGATGGCGGAAGCATGAATAGCGAAGATTAACTAATTAAATAAACACAGTACTAACTTTAAAAATCTTGTAATGAAGAAGTTTAGTTTTTTATGGACATTAATGCTCATGTTATCGGTGAGCATGTTCCTCCCCTCTTGTTCGGATGACGACAAAGAAATTGACACCATCATCACCGATGATGACAAAGATGACGACAAAGATCCTGATGATCCATCAGTAGGAATACTTGGCGAGAATACGCCTACTCCGCTACCCACAGCCCGATTCATGGAAGTAGATGGCGGCAACGATGGAGTATCTATTAAAGTAACCGGCGTAGAGAATCAGACATTTATTTTTGAACTGACTCCGGGTAAATATGTACAATCATATAAACTGGATATCTTCCCGCTGGCAACCCTATACAACTACCTCTTTGAGGCAAAGAAACTCAACCCTAACGCAAGCATGGAAGATTTGATTCTCGACGCAATATTTGCTTCAGATGGTAGTGGTGCTTACAGCTTTTCACCAGAGTTCTTAGGTGATAACTGGGATAAGTGGGAAGTTAACTGGAGCGAATCTTCTTATATGCAGGGACAGATTGTACCGGATGCAACTTATATTATTGCCACTACCGGTTGCCCTGACAAAGATGCATCAGTGCCGGGAGATTTATCACTCTGCTACCTGACAACAACCTCATCAGAAGTAATTGGTTCGCCCAAAGTAGATATTGAAGCAGCCGGGCATTATCAAAGTGCAGCAGCTATGTTTAAGCCCAATGCAGATACACACTATTTCTATCAGTTCTGCTCTGAAGCAGGTGAGATCAGAGAATTCATTAGCAACTACGGATATGACTTATATATTGATTTAATCCGTTGCTGGTTCTCTGCTCCTAATGAATGTTACGATGATGGCTATGATTCATACTTTTCAACATGGACATTCCCTAACCCTGAGCCAGGATTCGAATTTACAGCATCTGTTATTGCCCTGGATCAAAACAAAACAAAAGGTGAATATACCGAAGAGACAGTAAGCCTGCGCGAAATTCCCGAAGACTCTCAGAATGCCCAATATGAAGTTACATCTATCAAGGCATCGGCACGCAAATTAGAGTTTAAGGTTAATCTGCATCAGTCTACTAATGTAATGTTTTTTGCAGTTTTAAGTAAAAACGAATGGGATGGAATCAAAGATAATCCAGCCTCTGTAGCAGCACTTAAAGCAAGTATAGAAGAAGGTGGATGGGCCATCGATAACCGTGCTGAACAAGAAGCTGGTATCGAGTATAACGTAAAAGATGCATATACTTATCCACTAATCGATAACTCTGAATATGTAATTGTTTCTATCGCAAGAAATAAATATATGATCTATACTGATCCTGTTGCTTCCGAGCCATTCTCTACTAAACTACTTGTAACCGATTCACCTGAGACTTCAGAAGCAATAGTAGCTGTTACACTGGGAAATGCCGGTCGTACATCTTTCACAGCCTACTACGAATTTACTGAAGAGACAGCACTTTATTACCATCAGGTTATTCTGGACCCAACTATGATTGAAGATTATAAGAGCGGTGCCAATAAAGAACGTTTGATCAATTATCTGACTACGCTGAACGGAGAAGCTAATATATGGACAAGTGAATATGGTGAAACTACCGATTCATGGACATGGACTGGCATGGATCCTGCACAGAAATATTATTATGCAATGATTGGTGAAGACTGGAATGGAGTTATGACAGAAGTTGCTATAGATTCTATCTCTACACTTTCTGTTGTTGGTGGACCTAATCCTGAAATGAAGATTCAGAGTCTTATAAACGACAGAGAAGAATGGGTCGTTAATTTTGCCATTGTTCAGGATGTGGTACATCATCGTTATATGATTCTTGAAGATACATATTCTACCGATCCAGACTTTACATATGAAGATTGCCGTCAATACTGGACTGACCGTGTAATTGGCGAAGAAGGCTTTACTTCTGTAAACTCTGAAAGCATTACATTTAAATACAGCCGTAATGCCCGTTATGTAGCATTATGCGTTCCTTATGGTGTTGACGAATCGGGAAATGAGGTTCGCGGAAATCTTTATCTGCAGGGCTTTGACCACAGACTTGATCCGAACAATCCGACAAACTGTATTGTACTCGAAGAAGATTTCGAATCTGTATTCTTTAATCAAACACGCACTAAGAAAGCATCTGAATATGGTACACCAGAAAGCAGAAACAATATGATTATGCCAAGTGCAAAAGATATTTCGAACAATCCTGTTCCTTATAAAATGGAAGAGTCTGATAAAGAAATACCGGTATTAAGCTTAAAGAAACTGGCATCCTCACCTAAGTTCATAGATTAAAACACATCCTTTCTGTGTATCAAGGTACACAGAAAGGACTAACCATTAAATTATATAACTATTTATGAGAAAAGGAAATCCGTCTTTAAAAAGTGGCTTAAGAGCAGTCACTCTGATGATTGTTTCTTCACTCTTGCTCAGCTTAGTTTCGTGCTATGACGACCATGATCTGAAGAACAGAGTAAACGACCTTGATGACCGTGTGACAGAACTGGAAAGTGCAGTTTCCAAGATACAAAACGAATTATCTGCACTGCAAACTCTGACGAATGCCCTGAACAATAAAGTTCTGGTTTCATCCATTATCGAAAATGATGAAGGCAATTATGTTATTACATATACGAACGGAGACAAAAGTACACTGACCATTCCCGATGCTTCGGATGCTATTTCTTCTATTCCTATCGTAACGATGATTGAAGAAGATGGTGAATATTTCTGGGCTCTCGATACCAACGGAGAAGTTGAACCTTTACTCGATGCGAATGGTAATAAGATGCCGGTTAGCGGAAAGACTCCTCAGATTCGTATCAATCCCGATACGTATGAATGGGAAATCTCTATTGATAATGGAAAAACATGGGAGTCGACTGGTGTAGTTGCTGCCGGAGACAGCAGCGATTCTCTTTTCGAAAGTATTACTCAGGATGATGACTATGTATACTTCAATCTTGTTGGCGGCACACAAGTTAAGATAGGTAAAGCTACTGATATGATCTTCAATATCGTTGCAGGTCCTCAGTATTTTGCTTTTGGCGAAGAAAAGGTTTTGAAGGTAAACATGGAAGGTGTGTTCAGAACTGCTGTTTCTAAACCTGATGGCTGGAGAGCAGCAATCACAGCAGATGGTCTGAAAATTACAGCACCTGCCGAAGATAACACATATGCCGAAACTGAAGGTGTGGTCGCTATTACTGCAGTTTCATCGGATGGTAAGAGCGTTATCGAAGAAGTATCTGTTCGTATTGGTGAAGCACCTATCAAACTTACACTCAATGAATCTTTACTGAATGTACAGCTTTCTTCGGCCAGCATCCGATATTATTATTTAGGTATATTCAAAGCAACAGAGTTTTCTGTGACTAATGTTGATGCTGTACTGAATTCTGATAAACTATGGGAACTTGGTCATAGCGGAGATCTTGATATCGAAGTATCTGAAATCGATCCTACGGTGGAAGTTGAACCGGGTGTTGATTATATCATCTGGGCTGTGGCAACCAATTATGGTAATATCGACCTGAATGAACTTTCAACTATCGCATACTATAAAGAGCCTGAACGTATTGTAGAAGCTACTGTAGTATCTGTTGGCAGCACTAATGCTGAGTTTGCCATGAGTATGACAAACTGCAATCAGTATTATATGGGTGTTGCTCCTTCGGGTGGCGAAGTATATAAGGAAGATGTAATCGGTACAATTACCGGATGGGCAAAACACGAATTCGTACATTCAGCAACGACTATTTATCTTACTGATCTGAAAGATAACTGGGTGGGCGATGTGGTAGGTATTCCTAACAGTACATATAATATATGGTATACACCCGTAAAAGACGGATATGTTGAAGATGACATCAAAGTGCTTCAGGTAACTCTTGGCGCTGCCGACTATACCGGAACTGCCAGCGTAACTGTGAAGGATCTTTCGGTAAGCATTACTTCATATTCTGCTACATTGTCTCCTTCATCTGATACGAAAGTTTATTACTACATGCACATGATGAGTATGGATTATGCAGCTTTAAGCAGTGATGCTGAAATCATCAATTATATCATGAGAAACGGACAGAAAAGTAGTTACGAAATACAGTTGACTCAGGAATATCTTACACCTGAAACCGACTATTATCTGTGTGCGTTAAGCGAAGATTATGATGGTAAATTCGGTCCTGTCACAAAACAGATGATTACAACCAGAGGATTGTCATTCGATGGTACAGCTTCTGCAACAGCCGCTATTACGCCTGCCTACACTTCGGCAACTGTACAGTTTACTCCTTCGGGAAATGTTGGCAGCTATCGTTATATGATTCTGAACAGCAATGACTTCCTTTACGGCTTCAATGAAAATGCCGCCGAAGTGAAAAATACACTGGCTTTGAATACCGATTGGAGAATCAACAATGTAAACCCGGCAAGTTTGACCAACAATCAGCTTGAATTAAACTACCTGACTATCGATTCTAAGTATTATTTCTTTGCACTTGTTGTCGATGAACAGGGTGGATTAAGCTCAACAATGATTGATATCAACTTCAATACGAAGTTGTTTGATATTATCCGTACGACTTCAGCCGATTACAAAGCGCCATCGGTAGAGGTGACTTCTATCTCGAAAGATCCGGATTTTAATTTCTATGGAGTGACATATAACATTACACCTTGCGAAGGTACGGAGAAGACTTATTTCAAAGTAGTTTCTGGCGAAGAGCTTTCAACGCTCGTTACCTTTAAAGATAAAGTAAGAAGTGTAGTGAAAGAAGGTTCACTGATGGATAATGAATATCTGGATAACCTGTATTTCTATTCTTCTTTACCTTATTATATAATGGTAGTAGGTGTAAAAGATGCAGATACTGTTTACGAAACTTATGTTTACGAGGTATTGCCTCCGACAGAATAAACCGTTTTGACTATGAATGCAAAAAGGCTATCCGTTTTGAAGCGGATAGCCTTTTTTAGTATTATATCTGATTAAATAAATCAGCGATTACGATTTCTTCGCACGTTTACGTTCGTTCTCATCAAGAATGATCTTACGCAGACGCATATTCTTTGGAGTTACCTCTACATATTCGTCTTCTTTGATATATTCCAATGCTTCTTCAAGAGAGAACTGAATTGGTGGAATCAGACGAGTTTTATCGTCGGCACCAGAAGCACGCATATTGGTAAGTTTCTTCGATTTTGTTACGTTGATCACAAGGTCGTTATCGTGAGAGTGCTCACCTACTACCTGACCTGCGTAAACTTCATCCTGAGGGAAAACAAAGAATTTACCACGATCCTGCAGCTTATCGATAGCATAAGCAAAAGCAGTACCCGATTCCATCGCCATCATCGAACCATTAGTACGACGTTCGATTTCACCTTTGTATGGTTGATATTCTTTAAAACGGTGTGCCATAATAGCCTCACCTGCCGATGCAGTAAGTACGTTAGTACGCAAACCGATGATACCACGTGAAGGAATAGCAAACTCAAGGTTCACACGATCATCGTTGCTTTCCATCATCAACATTTCACCTTTACGGCGAGTTACCATATCGATAATCTTACTTGCATATTCTTCAGGAACGTTCACAGTCAACTCTTCGATTGGTTCGTGTTTCACACCATCAATCTCTTTGTAGATTACCTGTGGCTGACCAACCTGTAGTTCGTAACCTTCGCGACGCATGGTTTCGATCAATACAGAAAGGTGCAATACACCACGTCCCGATACAATCCATTTACCATCTTCTTCACTCTTCACTACACGAAGTGCAAGATTCTTGTCAAGCTCTTTTTCAAGACGATCGTGGATGTGGCGCGAAGTCACAAATTTACCATCTTTACCAAAGAAAGGAGAGTCGTTGATAGAGAAAAGCATGCTCATTGTTGGCTCGTCGATAGAGATTGGTGCCAATGGTTCCGGATTTTCGAAATCACAAACGGTATCACCAATTTCAAAACCTTCGATACCTACCAGTGCACAGATATCACCCGAAGAAACTTCAGTTGTTTTTACACGACCAAGACCTTCGAATACGTGTACCTCTTTCACTTTAGACTTAGTGATTGAACCATCACGTTTAGCCAAAGATACATTCATACCTTCTTTAATAGTACCACGGTGCACACGACCTACGGCGATACGACCAGTGTAAGAAGAATAATCCAGAGAAGTAATCAGCATCTGTGGTGTACCTTCGAGCATTTCAGGCGCAGGGATGTTCTCTACGATACAATCCAGCAGCGGAGTGATGCTTTCGGTTGGCTTCTGCCAGTCGGTGCTCATCCAGCCGTTTTTAGCCGAACCATATATAGTAGGGAAATCAAGCTGCTCTTCTGTAGCATCGAGAGCAAACATCAGGTCGAACACCATTTCGTGCACTTCGTCCGGACGACAGTTTGGTTTATCTACTTTATTAACTACCACGATTGGCTTCAAACCGATCTCGAGCGCTTTCTGCAACACGAAACGAGTCTGAGGCATCGGACCTTCGAAAGCATCTACAAGGAGGATACATCCGTCGGCCATATTTAGTACACGCTCTACTTCACCACCGAAGTCGCTGTGCCCCGGAGTGTCGATGATGTTGATCTTTGTTCCGTTATAATTAATTGAAACGTTCTTCGAAAGAATAGTGATACCACGTTCGCGCTCCAAATCGTTGTTGTCGAGAATTAACTCACCACTTGTCTGGTTATCGCGAAAAAGATGTCCTGCAAGCAACATCTTATCGACCAATGTAGTCTTCCCATGGTCGACATGGGCAATAATTGCAATGTTTCTAATATTCTGCATAAAATACCTATTGTTTGGGTGCAAAGGTACGAAAAAAAGATGCACAGTAGAAAATATTTGCTGAAAATCATTGTGTTATATAAATATAATGCTTACCTTTGCGCGGTTTTTAGACCATATTATATATTTATAAAACTCAATTTTATGTATTTAGACGCTATTAAAAAGCAAGAAATCTTCGGACAATACGGAAAGTCTAACACTGATACTGGCTCACCAGAAGCTCAGATTGCATTGTTTTCATACCGTATCTCCCACCTGACTGAGCACATGAAGCTCAACAGAAAAGATTATAGTACTGAAAGAGCTTTGACAACATTGGTAGCAAAACGTCGTCGTTTGTTGAACTACCTTAAAAACACTGATATCACAAGATATCGTGAGATCATCAAAACTCTTGGATTGCGTAAGTAATCCGCGCAATTGCTGCGAAAAAATTCAGAGCTGTACCCACTTTTGTGGCTACAGCTCTTTTTTTTATACCATTATTGCCTACTTTTGCCGGTACTAACCCTATTTACGACACATTTATGAAAATCTCTTTTCTAAAAAGTCTTCTTGCTGTGTTTTGTATCCTGACTGTTACCTCATGCTGTAACGATTCGGATGAACTTATCATAGATCCGCAGACAAATGTCTACCCACCCTTCGAAACCGTAGCCATCACAAAAGTGATTACGAGCAGCGGTGTACCCCGAAATACGGTAACCGACACGTATAAGTACGACAAAAACAAACGGTTAGCTTCGCGTACACTGTCGCAATCGATCAGCAGTTATATATATGATACGGATTATAATTTAAGTTATTCGGATAACGAGGTTATCATTACCGAAAGCACCGGATGCGAATTGCGTTATACGCTGAACAGTGTTGGTAATGCCATTAGCTGCGATTATTATGAGTCGGGCATCAAGACAAGAAGCTACGCTTTTGAATATACCGCTTCATCGACCTATAATATGTGGATGCTGAGCAAAATGACAGAGTATATTGATGATACAGTCTTTTCGGTCCTGGAGTTTACCGCCCTATCAAACCAGAAAGTTCTGTTTACTATCGATATGCACAACACGATCGACAAGGTGGATATGACTTTCGAACCGGGGAATAGCAGTATGCTACCCAATTACTTCATTACCAATTATCATCCGCTCACCTTTCACCAAACAGCCATTTATGCCCGCATCCTTGGCGCACAACCGGCATGGCTTACTAAGCTTGAGCCTCAGGAGCTGAACGAATCGACAACATTTAGCTATACACTCGATAATAACGGATGGCCCGAAAGCTGCAAAGAAACGGTTAGCTACGATGGGTTAGAATACAATACCACCGTGACTTACGACATCACTTGTTACTAAACCGCTGAGTAACATTCCGCCGGTTATCAGCAAGCTATCACCCGCACGCCGGCAAGCTATCGCTGGTTTGTCAGGTAGCTATGTCTGATAAGCTGAGTAACTATCGCCTGCAAACGAATAAAAACACATAGGCAAAAGGCGGAACTATCAATGGTTATTCTACTGATTATCTACTACTTACACCATACCACAGAAAAGACCGCAGGGATAGTAAAAAATGTTTTTTATCAGTTATAAGTATTTTTCTACATATTGTTGCCCGAAAGATAAAGATTTTCTTATTTTTGCGATTAGCCTTTGAACTTTAATGATAACTCAATTAAAAAAACAATAACTATGGATGCAAGCAAAATTGTAGGAGAAAAAATCAAAGCTCTCCGTGAAGCGCAGCATATGAGCATGGAAGATCTTGCAGATCGCTCGGGACTTGCAATCGAACAAGTGGAACGTATTGAAGGTAATATCGACCTTCCCTCTCTGGCACCACTTATTAAAATTGCACGCGTACTTGGTGTACGCCTTGGAACCTTTATCGACGATCAGGATGAAACAGGTCCTGTTATCTGCCGTAAGAAAGAAGTAAAAGATACCATCAGCTTCTCGAACAATGCCATCCATTCGCGTAAACATATGGCCTATCATTCATTGTCGCGCTCAAAAGCCGACCGCCATATGGAGCCATTCATCATCGACGTAGCACCTACCGAAGAATCGACTGACTTTGTGCTTTCATCGCATGAAGGCGAAGAGTTCATTATGGTACTCGAAGGGGTGATGGAAATCAGCTATGGTGATATTAATTATCTGCTCGAAGAGGGCGACAGCATTTATTATGACTCCATCGTGCCGCACCATGTGCATGCATTCGAAGGCAAGCCGGCCAAGATTCTGGCTGTGATATATACACCGTTGTAAAGTAAACGTTATTATTTATTTATGATATCGATTAAATAAATGGTAAAACTCCGGATTATTTCAGGTATATTTGAAATAATCCGGAGTTTCTATCTATTATACCGGCAACAAAACGCGGCTATGACTAAGTACATTAACCTTGAGTGGAAGCGTGAAATAAAAAGTAGAACCTTTGCCATAGACAGAACGCAACCAGATCTTTCCACCCATTTTCTCGACCAGCATACGACATATCGGTAAGCCCAATCCGGTGCCCTGTACAAACGAGTCGACTTTATCAAAACGCTGGAAAATGGTTTTGCCTTGTTTAGGATCAATACCGATGCCCGTATCTTTTACATAAAACAGCACCATATCGCCTTTCTGATGAAAACCAAAATTGATAGTTCCCGAACGGGTAAACTTAATAGCATTGTTCAGCAGATGATTGCCTATCTGAAGTATCCTTCGCCAGTCGCCCTCTATAGACAAATGCTCATCCATAGGATCCATAACCAGTGCAACACCGGCAGGCATAGTCCCCACATATTGTCCGTAAAGCTGATGACAAACCTCATTCATTTTCACTGTACTGATAGCAAAATCCATGGTGTCTGCTTCGAGAGCCGAAAGATCAAGGATATCGTTAAACAAATTGAGTAACATATCAGAGTTTTTCTCGATGATATCGGCATAAAGTGCGCGTTCCGTATCATCGCAGGTATCAATGTTCAGTTTAGAAAAACCTACAATGGCGTTAAGTGGTGTACGAATCTCATGACTCATATTGGCCAGGAATGCCGTCTTTAGTTTATCCGACTCTTCGGCTTTGATGCGCGAAGCAATCAGCTCATCTTCGGTCTTCTTAATATCGGTAATATCCCAGCACATGCCGATGATATACGCCTCTTTCCCGTTGCGGACCAATGTCTTGATGGTCTTCACGATACGCTCATCATTACGCTTAGTGTAATAACGCTCAATAAACTCGATGCGCCCCTCTTTTACCGTACGGATATCATCTTCACGGAAGCGGTCCATATCGACTTTATTCTGAAATATTTCGTAATCGGTTTTGCCAACAACATCCAGGTAAGAGATTCCCGAAAAATCGGTAAATGTCTGATTCCAGTAGAGATAACGGAAATCATCGTTGGCATCTTTCATGAAGAGGTATACAGGTACATTGTTCAGTACCACATTCATCAGTGTATTCAGACGTTCGGTTTCGGCAGTATGCAAATCAGGGTCAGCGAACGACTCCGAAGAATGTAATGCTGAACACTCTTTCCAGTCGGTCTGGTGTGAAATCGCATGATTGCCATGTATTGGCTTATCTCCGCGCAACTTGTTCAACTCTGAATTGGCAAAAGCCAGCTCTTTTCTCAGAAGCTCAATTTCATCAATCAGTTGCTCGCGGGTCTTCTCTGAATGTACACTCATAAATAAGGGAGAAAAGTTTGTCTGAAATGTCTGTTATTTGAGAACAAATTTAACCAAATTATTTCATTTTATGACCATAAGTTGTATAAATCAACACGTTATTATTGATTAAAATTAAAAGTTATCAATTGTATACCTATATATATTATCCTATCTTTGTATTAAATTTATTACTAAATATTTAGTTTATGTCTACAGAATTATTCTCTACGCTACCCTACAAAGTAGCAGACATCACTCTTGCCGATTTCGGTCGCAAGGAAATCGAGCTGGCAGAACATGAAATGCCCGGCCTAATGGCTCTTCGCGAAAAATATGGAGAATCGAAACCCCTGAAAGGTGCCCGTATCATGGGTTCACTTCACATGACTATTCAGACCGCTGTACTTATCGAGACGCTGGTAGCGCTTGGTGCTGAAGTGCGCTGGTGTTCGTGCAATATCTACTCTACTCAGGATCACGCCGCAGCTGCTATTGCCGCAGCAGGAGTTCCTGTATTTGCCTGGAAAGGAGAAACACTTGATGAGTACTGGTGGTGCACACTTCAGGCATTGAATTTCCCCGGCCGCAAAGGACCAAACGTAATTGTGGACGATGGTGGTGATGCAACGATGATGATTCACATCGGTTATGAAGCCGAAAATGATGCAGCTGTACTCGACAAACCTGTACATGCAGAAGATGAGCGTGCGCTTTACGCCATCCTGAAACAGGTACTTGCTGATGACAATACTTACTGGCACCGCATGGCAAGCGAAATCCGTGGTGTTTCTGAAGAAACTACTACAGGTGTTCACCGCTTGTATCAGATGATGGAAGAAGGTAAGCTGTTGTTCCCTGCGTTCAACGTGAACGATTCTGTAACTAAATCGAAATTCGACAATATGTACGGCTGCCGCGAGTCTTTGGCTGACGGTATCAAACGTGCCACCGATGTAATGATTGCCGGTAAGGTAGTGGTTGTATGCGGTTATGGCGACGTGGGTAAAGGCTGTGCCAACTCTATGCGCTCTTATGGTGCACGTGTAATCGTGACAGAAATCGACCCTATTTGTGCACTTCAGGCGGCAATGGAAGGTTACGAAGTAATGCCAATGGACGATGCATGCACAGAGGGTAACATCTTTGTGACTACAACCGGTAACATCGATATTATCCGTATCGACCACATGGAGAAAATGAAAGATCAGTCTATCGTTTGTAACATCGGTCACTTCGATAACGAGATTCAGGTAGATGCATTGAAGCATTTCCCGGGCATCAAATGCGTAAATATCAAACCACAGGTAGATCGTTATTATTTCCCTGACGGTCACAGCATTATTCTGCTGGCAGATGGTCGTTTGGTGAACCTTGGCTGTGCAACTGGTCACCCGTCATTCGTGATGAGTAACTCGTTTACCAACCAGACACTGGCTCAGATCGAACTGTTTATCAAAGATTATCCGGTAGAAGTTTATCGCTTACCAAAGCATCTTGATGAGGAAGTAGCACGTCTGCACCTCGACAGACTTGGTGTGAGACTAACGAAACTTACGCCTGAGCAAGCTGCTTATATCGGTGTAAATGTAGACGGACCATTTAAAGCCGACCATTACAGATATTAATTTCTGAAATATAATAAACGGTTTGCAGTTGCGCACTGATACGCAAAACTGCAAACCGTTGTTTTTCCAAATAAACCCGACACATGATTCAAATGAAAAGACTCATTCCAGACCTTGTTGCCGTACTGGCCTTTATTATTCTTTCGTTTGCTTACTTTTTTCCTGCGGTAATAGAAAACCGCATTTTGTTTCAGCACGACACCTCGGCAGGAGCCGGTGCCGGACAAGAGATTAAAATGTATCGCGAAGAGACCGGAGAACGCAGCCGTTGGACCAATGCGCTGTTTGGTGGTATGCCTACTTACCAGATATCGCCTACCTACGACTCCACCCAATCGCTCCGCGCCGCCGAGAAAGTCTACCAGTTTTTCCTGCCGCAATACGTCTGGCTCACCTTTGTCATGATGTTCGGATTCTACATCCTTTTACGCGCCTTCGGGTTCTCCGCATGGCTGGCAGGATTGGGAGGTATCCTCTGGGCCTTCTCCTCCTACTTCTACATCCTGATATCCGCCGGGCACATCTGGAAGTTCATCACCCTGGCTTATATACCGCCCACCATTGCCGGTATCGTCTGGGCTTATAAAAAGAAATACCTGCTCGGAGGGGTTGTAACAGCATTCTTCTTTGCTTTGCAGATTCTTTCCAACCACATACAGATGACCTATTACTTCCTTTTCGTCATCTTATTCATGGTGATTGCTTTCTTCGCAGATGCCTATCGCAAGAAAGAATTACCCTCATTCTTCAAGGCTACCGGCGTGCTGATTATTGCCGCACTTATCGGCGTAGCCGTCAATCTATCGAGCTTCTATCATACCTATGAATATAGCAAGCACACCATGCGTGCACCCAGCGAACTGGTTTACGAAGGCGATAAAGCCGCACAAACCAGCAGCGGTCTGGATCGTGACTACATTACGCAATGGAGTTACGGTATAGGCGAAACCATGTCGCTATGGATACCAAATATCCGTGGTGGTGCTTCGGTGCCCTTATCGCAAAGTGAAACAGCGATGAAGAAAGCCAACCCGATGTATACCCAATACGGCTTATACGATCAGTTGACACAATACTTCGGCGATCAGCCTATGACCTCCGGACCGGTGTATGTGGGAGCCTTTGTGATGGCACTCTTTATTCTGGGTTGTTTTATCGTAAAAGGTCCTATGAAGTGGGCTTTGCTTGGCGCTACAATCTTCTCGATTCTGTTATCGTGGGGTAAAAACTTCATGCCGCTGACCGACTTCTTCATCGACTATGTACCGATGTACAACAAGTTCCGTGCAGTATCTTCTATCCTCGTTATAGCCGAGTTTACCATTCCGTTACTGGCCATCTTCGCTCTGAAAACGATTATCGATAACCCCGATGTGCTGAAGAAAAACCGTGGCGGCTACATTGCCAGCTTCGTGATTACTGCAGGCACTGCCCTTGTCCTTGCACTGGCACCCGGACTACTTGTCCCCTCGTTTGTGCCCGCACAGGAATATGCTGCACTGCAACAAGGCTTGCCCGCTGAGCATCTTGGTCCGCTGGTGGCCAGTCTGCAGCAGATGCGTATGGCACTTGTATCATCTGATGCCTGGAAAACCCTGCTTATCGTATTGGTAGGTTATGCTCTTATCGAACTCTTTGTCCGCAAGAAACTTGCCCCCATTGCTGTTATTGCCGGAGTAATTATTCTTTGCGGTCTCGAAATGTGGGCAGTAAACAAACGCTATCTTAACGACAGCCAGTTTGTGCCGGCATCGACACAGGTAAATACTTTCCGCCAGTCGGCTTCAGATAAAGAAATACTTCAGGACGATGACCAGGATTACCGTGTATTGAATCTTGCATCGAACACTTTCAACGAAAACAATACCTCTTACTGGCACAAGAGCGTTGGTGGTTACCATGCCGCTAAACTACGCCGCTATCAGGAGCTGATTGAACACTATATCGCACCGCAAATGAGCGCCGCTTATCGTGAGATCGCCACTGCACAAGGTGATATGGAAGCGGTGAATCCTGCTGAGTTCGATGTACTGAACATGCTCAATACGAAGTACTTCATTCTGCCTATCGACCGTCAGGGTAATACGGCACCTATTCTGAACCCATATGCCTATGGCAATGCCTGGTTTGTAGATCAGGTAGAATATGTACACAATGCCAACGAAGAGATGGATACGCTCGGAGAAATCGACCCACGCTATACAGCCGTAGTCGATAAACGCTTTGAAGATGCATTGCAGGGAGTGACCAGATGTACCGATACATCGGCAGATATCAAACTTTTAGAGTACACACCTAACCGCCTGGTTTACGAAGCCAAATCAATCAATGGCGGCGTAGTGGTTTTCTCAGAAATCTACTACCCCGACTGGACGGCAACGATCGACGGCACACCTGCCCCGATTGCCCGCGCCGATTATGTGCTCCGTGCCATGTATGTACCTGCCGGAACCCATACCATCGAAATGGTATTCGATCCAAGAAGCGTACACACCACCGAAGCTGTGGCTTATATCGCCTTTGCTATTTGGGTATTGGGCGCAATTGGCTTAATCGTGAGTTATTTCGTTCAGCGCAGACGTAAGATTAAAAAGATGGATTAAGTCGCCTGATGACATCCTTTCTATAAGATGCAATGTCCCTGCTTATCGGCGTTTAGGCGCTGATGGCAGGGACATTTTCTTTACACACCAATAAGCCTCATCGCCTCAACTTATTATTGAATAACAAAAGATATTTATTGTTTTTCGATAAATTATTATCGTTTTTCTTTGGTAGTTAAAAAATA
>CAMTOS010000036.1 GCA_947074195.1 uncultured Bacteroides sp. | reverse complement strand
GATGACTACTTTACTTTGTCTGCCGAACTTGCCTTCCAGCGTTATATCCTGAAAGACTGGCAGTACTTCCCGGTAACAAATGGTAAGAGTAATGATATCAGCCTTGGTTTAACTCTGGCACGTAGCTCTATAGACAACCCATTGTACCCACGTCAGGGTTCTGAGTTCTCTTTATCGTTCTACTTCACTCCTCCTTACTCATTGATGGATGGTGTAGATTATAAAGGTTATTACAATGCAGACGGTACAATTACACAAGAAAACCGTAACAAACTGTACAACTGGCTGGAATACTACAAGCTGAAATTCAAAGGAAAGATTTATGTACCATTGATGGACTACGTAAAACATCCGAAAACACTGGTATTAATGTCGCGTGTTGAATTCGGTTTATTGGGTCACTACAACAAATACAAGAAATCGCCTTTCGGTACATTCGACGTAGGTGGTGATGGTATGACAGGTTACTCAAGCTATGCAACAGAAAGTATTGCACTTCGTGGTTACGAAAACAGTGCGCTTACTCCATACGGTTACGAAGGTTATTCTTATGCACGTTTCGGTCTTGAGTTAAGATATCCGTTAATGCTCGAAGCAAGTACAAACATTTATGTTTTGAGTTTTGTTGAAGCAGGTAACGCATGGAACGATATCAAGAACATCAATCCGTTCGACCTGAAACGTTCTGCCGGTGTTGGTGTACGTATCTTCCTGCCGATGATTGGTATGATGGGTATTGACTGGGCATATGGTTTCGATAAAGTATTTGGTTCGAAAGAATATGGCGGTAGCCGCTTCCACTTCATCTTAGGACAAGAGTTCTAAAAACAGTTTGTTTATTTAAAAAACCAGGCGTTATGAAGAAATCGGTATTATTAGTTATTCTGATGTTTTGTGCCTGTCTGGGTGCAAACGCACAAAAGTATGCGCTGATAGATATGGAATATATCCTGAAAAATATTCCGGCTTACGAACGAGCTAACGAACAGCTTAACCAGATCTCAAAGAAATGGCAAAGCGAAGTAGAAGCACTATCGGTGGAAGCGCAGACCATGTATAAGAACTATCAGTCTGAGTCGGTGTTCCTGAGCGATGAACAAAAAACGCAAAAGGAAGAAGAAATCATTGCCAAAGAGCGTGAAGCTGCCGAACTGAGAAGAAAGTATTTTGGTCCCGACGGAGAGTTGTTCAAGAAGAGAGAGAGTCTTTTGGCTCCTATCCAGGATGAGATCTATAATGCTGTAAAAGATATAGCCGAACAGAAAAGCTACTCGATGGTCATCGACAGAGCATCGGCTTCGGATATTATTTACGCATCGCCTCGTATCGATATCAGTAATGAAGTATTATCGAAATTAGGATATTCGAATTAATTTTATACATTTGCAAATCATTAAAAACGAATTGAATTTAAACAAATAAAATAAATAACTATGCTAAAGAAAATCGCACTTTTAGTTTTAATTGTTCTCCCATTGGGAGTTTTTGCTCAAACACTGAAATTTGGTCATATGAACTCAAGTGAGATCATCCCATCTATGCCTGAATATACTAAGGCAGTGAGTGATCTTAACGCACTTGAGAAAAAATATACTGACGAGTTAACTCGTACTCAGGAAGAGTTTTCTAAAAAATATCAGGAATTCCAACAGGCAATGGCTGATGGTACTTTGCCACAGAACATCGCTGAAAGAAGACAAAAAGAGCTTCAGGATATGATGCAGAGACAAGAGCAATTCCAACAGGAAGCTCAACAAGGTATGCAACAAGCTGAACAGGATCTGATGATGCCTATCTACCAGAAACTGAACTCGGCTATTGAAAGCGTAGGTGCTGCAGAAGGTATGATCTATGTATTCGACCTTGCACGTACTCCTATTCCTTATATTGGTTCTCAGAGCATCGACCTTAACAGTAAAGTTAAAGCTCAGCTGGGTATTAAATAAGAAATATATCCACGGATAAACATAAGAAAGGGAAGGGGTGAGAAATAAGTTTCTCAGCTCTTCCTTTTTTCTTTTCTACTACTTCTAATCTTTTTGCATAATGGTATCCTTACAAGAACTAAAAGCTCATCTGACAGCTAATCCCGGCCCTATCGGCGTATTCGATTCAGGGTATGGCGGATTGACTATTCTCGAAAAAATACGCGAAGCCCTGCCCGAATATGACTACATCTATTTAGGTGATAATGCACGCACTCCATATGGTACTCGCTCGTTCGAGGTGGTATATGAATATACACGCAATGCCGTGATTAAGCTCTTCGAAATGGGATGTCATCTGGTGATTCTTGCATGTAACACTGCATCGGCTAAAGCACTGCGAAGCATTCAGATGAACGATTTACCGGGTATCGACCCTGATCGTCGCGTATTGGGCGTTATTCGCCCCACAGTGGAGTGTATTGGTGAGATAACGACATCGGGCCACGTAGGGATACTTGCGACGCTGGGTACAATTAATTCTGAATCTTATCCGTTGGAGATCAATAAACTCTTTCCGGAGATTGTCGTTACCGGAGAAGCTTGTCCGATGTGGGTATCATTAGTCGAAAATAATGAAGCTGCCGATGATGGGGCCGACTATTTTGTACGAAAGTATATCGACCATTTACTCGCTACCGATCCGCAAATTGATACCATGGTTTTGGGATGTACACACTATCCCTTACTCCTACCTAAAATAAGCCGTATAGTCCCGGCGGGAATTAAGATTGTGGCTCAGGGAGAGTATGTTGCCCGAAGTTTAAAAGACTATTTGCAACGTCATCCGGAGATGGATGCAAAATGCACTAAACATGGATCATGCCTTTTTTATACAACAGAAAATAAAGACAAATTCATGGAATCAGCATCATTATTTCTTAGCACACCTATCGAAGCCGAACACATTACTATTGATTAGTTGTACTTTGTTTATACTAACGGAATTCGGGCAATTTAAATAATATTAAAACTATACGTTTAAATGATACTTAGCTCACCATTCTTTGTTAACTGATTGTGAAAGGGAAAGAAGTATTAACCACAAATCAAAACGAACGGTATGAGTGAAAATGTAGATAACGAAAAATTAGTTGAAGTATTCAACGGTTCGCGCTGGGAAGCGGAACTTGTGAAGGGATTGCTTGAAAGTGCCGGCATAGATGCGAATGTAAAAGATGGGTTAATGTCTTCCATTGTACCCTATGTAAGTCCAACGGTATCTGTACAGGTAAATAGTGATCAATATGAACCGGCCATGGAAATTATACGCAGTCGGGACAATAATCAGTAATGATTACTATATAAAGATGGATAGAATCTGGCTCAGAGAGTCAGATTTTTTTGTGTCGTAAAATTACTATGCAGCATTATTGAATTATAAGATCATGCTCTGGTTTTATCCCATTATGATTAAAAAAAAATAGCTAACCTTCCTTATAACAGGAGATTAGCTATTGCTCTGTCGGAATGAGGCGATTCGAACGCCCGACCCCTACGTCCCGAACGTAGTGCGCTACCAACTGCGCTACATTCCGAATAGAAGTATTATAGCTTCATGCTGTAATCTTCCGGTTAAAATAGATACACACAGTATGTATTTGCGTTGCAAATGTATATTAAAATTTCAAAAGAGAAAAAAGGTTTGCACATATATTTTAAAGAATTTCTAAGGTTTTTCTCTGATTAGACATTAAATGTTAACGATTAATTTCCACTGTGAATTTAGTTTAATTCAAAAACCCGTCTTTGCAGTCTATTGCATATCCCGTCGTCTATCTGGTAAATAAACGAAAACACTATGTATATGAATTGCGCTATTTTACATTCAAATGAATCTGTGACACGAAAGTTTGAATCTTTCATATCAAAAATTCCTTTTCTGACACTTGATGGCATTTATAAAGAACCGGCAAAGGCTCTGAAAGAGTATTATGAGAACAAAGTGAATCTTTATTTTATCGGAATAGAAGATACAGAAGATGAGGTTAACGGTATGGAGTTTAGTAAACTATTGTCTCCCTCAACTCGTGTTATCTTTATTTCGGAGAGTGATCGTTATGCTGCTGAATGTTTCAGACTTGATGCACTCGATTATTTGCTAACGACCGATATGAGCTTTTATATCTTTTTTGAATCAGTGAATAAGGCATCGCGTTGGTTCTCTCTTCAGGAACCGAAATTGAAAGCCATAACTACTGAAAAGATGAGTGCTGATTTTCCTGAAGTCATATCTGTTAAGTCGAACAACCGCATTATGCTGGTCGATTTGCCTAATATTCTTTATATCGAGAGTCTGGGTGATTACGTGAAGATTTTCACCCGAAATATGGAGAAGCCTATTCTGAGTCTCTGCAGCATGAAATATATGGAAGGAAAACTACCCGCTACAGATTTCCTGCGCATACATCGTTCGTTTATCATTCGTAAAGAATGTATCCGTACGATAGGGAACAATACGATTACTCTCGATAAGCGCGAATTGCCGGTTGGTGATACCTATCGGAATCAGTTTAAATCTTATTTGTCTCAATTACAAGTTATATAGTTTCTTTACATTAATCATTTGGAAAAGTCCCGTTTTAAACCGAATTACTTCAGTTTAAAACGGGATATTCTTTCTCCGAAAGTGATGTTTAAGTTCATGCCTACGCGGGTTTCCTGCATCAGGTTTTGTCTGCTGTTGAGTTGCTTTCTGTAAAACGCACTAACACCGAGAAAAGAGTAGAGGATAGGTATACTGATACCTGCATTGGCTTCGAGATAGGACATCTTTCCATTCTTGAGCATGATATATGAGTTGGAATAACCTATCCCCGCCATCAACTCTACTGACCGGGTTTTCTTGGGGTGAACCACATATATGCAACCCAAGTTCGCCTTGTGCTGATTATCATACATTCCCTGCACGCCTGAGGAATTGTTTTTTCTCCAGTCAATCCAGTTGTAATCTGCCGTTAAGACGATTCGTGGGGTGGTCATCGATGCTCCTCCTCCGATGCGTTGTGGCAAGTACTGTTGCTTGCGGTAATATTTACCTTCCATTTCCTCAGTAGTATTGTCATTATAATAAATCAGATTATTATCATGTGCCATGGGCATAGATGGTGCATATACCGCACCGAATGCCCACTTTGTGCTGGAGGCAGAAGGAAACTCATAGAATAATCCAACATCAAGATAGAATGCTCTTTTTCTCGATTCGTAAGTGACTGTCGCTTTTTCCTGCGTCTCCTGCTGGGTGGTTGTTCCTGTTATTAAACCGATATTGGCACCGGCGGACAATCTTTTGGTGATTTCAAAACTATTGGTCAGGTAGCATTTATACAATCCTCCGGACCCCATGAAATAAGAATTGATGATACTGCCATTTGTTCCCTCCACTTCAGATTCATTACGGATGTAGTAACCCACGCTGCTATAGGGAGCAATCCCTGCCATGGCATACCATCTTTTCATCAGTCTGCAGCCAATGTTAACCCGTATGGGGTTTCCAGTGGTCGAACCGCTTTTCTTTCCCTGAAAAGAGTATCTGGAGGTAGTGAAAGTAGCGCCCACGTCAAAGGTATAGCACAATGTATCCATACGGGTAATGGCTGCCGGATTAATGGTGTTCTGAAATCCGATGCGGTTCAATGCAATACCCATGCTGCCTATTCCGGCATACTGTCCGCCATCACCCATGCTTAATTCTCCAATTCCATACATCGAAGTAGGCAAGTTTGTGGTGTTTTGCGCCAAGGTTGTTTTGCCGATGCACAGCAGACAAACAACCGATATAATTCCATGTTTCATTCTATATTTGTATATACTTTAAATCGGATATCAAGTTTAACTTCACGCTCATCACTCTTATTGTTGCTAAACGTCACCTGTTTAAATGAAGTGCAAAAGTCCTGGTCTGTCATATTCAGCAGTAGCTT
This sequence comes from uncultured Bacteroides sp., assembly GCA_947074195.1. Taxonomy (GTDB): domain Bacteria; phylum Bacteroidota; class Bacteroidia; order Bacteroidales; family Bacteroidaceae; genus Bacteroides. The sequence continues at coordinate 20,064 of CAMTOS010000036.1, read as the reverse complement.
TTTGCGGTACATTCCTTCGAGTGTGATGTTTTCTCTCAGGAACGAAGTGATGTTAAACGAATAATAAGTATCACGGTTATAGATGCTATCTACCGTCAGGTTTCCCGTTTGAACGGTAGTTCCGCTGTCCTCATAAACCTGATCTTCGAGTACATTGTTATCATTCGCTACATAAAGCCGCAGTTCTTCGGGCAACTGATTATTCAAATAGCTGTTTGCTTTCGGATAAAGGTAGAGGGTAGCACTTTCCACCGATATAATATCGCCGCTTCCCCTTAACTCATGCAGATAGGGTATTTCTATCTGATTATATAATCCAGCAAGTCCCATCATATAAGCACAGTTGTTTAACTCTTCAGATGGAACGGCATTATTGTTACCTCCCTGCAGAATCTCAAAAGGAGTGCCCAGGCGATCATGCTCTACACGCGTATAGGCACATTCTTTATTCACCGTAAACACCAACTCTTTTTCAGTCCTCTCCGTATAGATGTCCTGATAATAAAGAGTGATATACATAGATGAATCATTCACGGCAAACCCGGTGATGCAATTGCCGGTATCATCGGGTATAAGTGCCAAACCGGGAAAATAGGCCTTGAACTTCTCCTGACTATCGAATGCCTGTTTCTCGGCAATCATATCTTCGAGCAGCGTTTTACCGAAACTATCCGGTAACCTGATTTCAATTTCCTGCCGGCTTTGCGGGCGCGGGGCGAGTTGATATCTGCATAATCGTACCGGATCAATGTCGACTGCAGATGTATTATACAATGTATTATCATCAGGCAGAATGATCTCTGACTTTATAGGGTGAATGCTGATGTTTTGCATACTCAGTGTATCTCCCCAATAATTCCCGCAATGACTGAATGTAATGGTAATCGAATCGAATACATAGGTATGATCATCGTCGGGTGTAATTTGGTTTAGCTTGAATTCGGCCAGATAAGATGAAGCGATTTTACCCCTGACAGAATCACTGTAATACCCAATCTGACAGATACTATCGCCGGTCGTCATCACCGAATCTACATAAATGGTGCTGATTTTAATGGTGCATGTGTCTGTACTGATATTCCTGAAAGAGCTCTCTACCAGCGAACTACCCAGCGTATCATCGCAATCTGTACATGAATAAAGGTGCAGAAAAAGAAGGGCTGAAAGTAAAAAGAAAATATTCCTCATGACTATAAACTTATTTTTATGGCAAAGGAAAAGAAAGATTTCAGACGGAGGAGATGAAATCGGTTAGCTGCCCGTTTTAATCGTTAAAGCCATTCAACGATTAATCGGGGCCGTTTATCGGATATTTTTGCAACCCATGACGGCACACTATACTTTCGCAGCAAAAAGAATTCGTATGATGAAAATAATTAAAAGAATGACTGGCTTTTTGTTGCTGATGCTGGCCGTATGCAGCTGCACTTCTGACGAAAGCTATACGTATGGTTCATGGGTGAGACGTTCTGACCTGGATGGAGTGGCTCGTGCACAAGCCTGCAGTTTTACAATTGGTGATAAAGGGTATATCTGTGCCGGTAACACGGGGAAGAAGTTACTAAAGGATCTTTGGGAATATGATATTAATGGCAATTATTGGACGCAATGTGCCTCTATGCCCGATGAAGCGCCCGAACGAATGGATGCGACAGCCTTTGCAGTGAATGGTAAAGGGTATATTACTACCGGCGCTATTAAAACGGAACCCTACTACCTGAATGATACATGGGAGTATAATCCCGATACCAATAGCTGGAAGCAGAAAGATGATTTTGCCGGCAGTATTCGATATGGAGCCACCTCTTTTACCATAAAGAATTACGGATATGCGGGTACCGGTTACGATGACAACTATCTTAAAGATTTTTATCGCTTCAATCCTGATGCAGCAAGCGGTCAGCAATGGGAAATTGTAAACGGATATGGCGGACAGAAGCGACTTTTTGCCAGCAACTTTGTGATTGATGATGTGGCTTATCTTTGTTGTGGCACCAACAACGGAGGGAATATTGAAGATTTCTGGAAGTTCGATGGAACCACATGGACGCGTCTGCGCGATATTGCCAATACATCCGATGAGGATTACGATGACGACTATTATATCATGCGCTCAAATGCAGTGACTTTTGTGATAGACGGACGTGGATATATAACACTGGGAACTACTTCGAGTTCTTATCGTTCTGATTACTGGATCTACTATCCGGAGACCGATTTGTGGTCGGGCAAAAGCGATGATGATTTTACGGCTTTCGAAGGCACTACACGATCTAAAGCTGTCTCTTTCTCTACCGGAACGCGTGGTTTTGTACTGACTGGCACCAATGGCTATTATTTTGATGATGTATGGGAGTTATTGCCTTATGAAATTGAAGAAGTGGATTAATCAGTGCAGCAATCGCACATGGTTTTGTGCATTGGGTGTTTCGGCAATTCTGATAAGTAATATCAGTTTCGGTATTCATTATCTGACTACTGAAAAGAAAGTTCTGACTTGTAAAGCCATACCTCTGGAAACAGGTTATGGATATATTATAGGTACACACAAACAAGACACGCTAATCTATCAGCCTTATATTCCTGCAGTGGAGCAACGAATGCCTTTTAAAACCGTGAACAGTGCACTGGCAGTAGCCAGTGAGGTTTGCCGGAAAATAGAGAAGACAGGAAGTGCAACCATAACTAAGGCCGAAGTATTAGATATTCTTTCTAAACATTAAGTACTAATTCGATTAAAAGAAAAATTTATCTCCTAACTTTTCACTTAAGTCTCATTCCCGGTATGACAGGAAAATACCGGGATAAAAAAAATCCCCGACAATGTGAATTGTCAGGGATTTCTTTTCTTTCGAAGTGGTACCACCAGGAATCGAACCGGGGACACAAGGATTTTCAGTCCTTTGCTCTACCAACTGAGCTATGGTACCTTCTTGATTGCGGATGCAAAGATAGACATTATTTTTAATCCCGCAATACTATTGGTGCAAAATATCGAATAATTATTGGCTTTTTGTGCAACTTTTGTTGTTATCGCGGGTTTTTAATAGTAGTAAACCCGGTGAAATAATAAAAACTGAAGATAATGAGAGATACAATGCGTTTCTTCCTGATGGGGATAATATCGTTATATTACATAGTTTTTGCAATTATCGCACACTTAAACTATATGCGCGATGCCAGTTTAAGGTTTTATCATTTCGGAACAGTCATCATGTATCTCATTGCAGTGGCTATCGTCATCTTTGTACTGGTACGGCGCAATATGAAGACCTTAACCTTTGTCTGGCTTATTCCGGTTTTGCATATCGCTTTCACGCTGGTTTGGGGATTGGTCGTAGCTCCGGCTGAAGGAATACATGTGGTGCGCAATTGTATGATCGACCTTATTCCACCTGTCTTTATCTATGTCTGGTTGTTTATTCCATTAAAAGGTGGCGGGTTATGGGAAGACTTCAGGGCAAAGAATCGTCAGAATACAAACGATACCTCTTTGAAATAATAGCCTCTTTCCTGTTTCGATGTATCCAGTAAAACGAGTCTGCCGCTCTCTTCTATCCTTAGAATCGATGCCATGAAAGTTTCGTCTTTATCACTAAACTGATGCATACCTTCACGGCGGAAAAGATATTGCATATACGTCTTTCGAATGAAATCGGTATCATTTCTCCTGATTGCCTGGTAATGAAAGGCCATCCGTTCCATAATCTTTTGCAGTACTTCCTCTTTATTCTGCTTCGTGCCGAGTATCTGATATAACGATACCGGATTAGGCGCATCCGATTTGAACGACTCCTGATTAATGTTCAGTCCGATACCCGCAATACTTTTAGAAAGCATCAGGCCGGTCAGATCGTTCTCGATAAGAATTCCTGCAATCTTCTTTTCCTTCCAGTAGATATCATTGGGCCATTTAATGCTGAATCCATCGGCAAAAGTGCTGAGCACTTCCACGATAGCCAGCGAAACCATTTGCGAAAGAATGAACTGATGTCTGGCAGCGATAAAAGTGGGATAGAGCACAAAACTGAAAAGCAGATTGGCATCTTTGGCCGACTCCCATGAGTTTCCGCGCTGTCCGCGGCCTGCCGTCTGAAAGCCGGTACAGACAGTTGTCAGTTCGGGCACATCACCATTCAGGCATAGCTCCGCCAGGTAACTGTTGGTAGAATGAGTTTCGTCGATATAGTGAATGTTCATGGCATTAACCGGGGAGTGCATCGTATTCAGCACGCATTTTCTTTGTAAACTTCTTAATCACTTCCTCATACGAGTGCTTGATAAGATGGCGAATTAACTCATCATCTGCATCACTGTCGAGCAAGACACTGTTCCAGTACTTCTTGTTGAAATGGAAGGCTCCCTGAATGGCATTATACCGCTCGCGCAATTCCAGTGCATATTCCGGATCACATTTCAGCGCAATGTAATTGGCCGATTCCAGATCGAGCAGGGCAAACATTTTACCCATCACTTTAAACACCAATGAGGTGTCATCAAAAGGAAAGCCTTCGGTAGCTCCTTTAAGGCTCATGCAATATTCGCGTACATCTTCTATATTCATGGCATTTGGTATTTAGAATATCGGAGGAAAGAAAGCCTCCTCCATATGTTCAAGTTCAAATTTATTCTCATTTCCGATTAGCGTAATGATATCAAAGCGAACAGGGTTATCGAGCTGGTAAAACTTGATATAAGTATCGGCTGCACGGACAATGTGCTTTATTTTCTTCATCGTCACGGCATCTTCCGGATTAGCGAAATAATCATTACTCCGGGTTTTCACTTCCACGACAATCAGCACATCATCTTTTGCGGCAACAATATCGAGTTCAAGCTTTCCACGACGCCAGTTGCGGTGACGAATCACATATTCATGGCTTTCGAGGTGTTTTACCGCAGCCTCTTCGCCCCACTTCCCTAATTCGTTATGTTTTGCCATCTTTTTCTGCAAATTTACATATTAAATCTATTGACATTACAAAACTAAAATTAAATTTGCATTATAATGAAACACAAGAGGTTGAATACGCGCAATTTAAAGAGTCGGATGGCTAAACGTGAACATCGCATGTCAATATTATTGAGCGATGATGAACTGCGTTTGGTCGATCGGTATCTTGAGAAATACCATATCAGCAATAAATCCCGCTGGATGCGCGAAACGCTTCTGTTGTTTATCCATAAAAATATGGAGCTCGATTATCCTACACTTTTTGGCGAGCACGAAATGCGTCGCTGAATCTTATATATTCCTTTCTCATGTTAGATGATAATTATTTCATGAAACAAGCGCTGGTTGAAGCGCAAAAAGCAGCCGATCGTAATGAAGTACCTGTTGGCGCTGTGGTGGTTTGTAACGAGCGAATCATTGCCCGTGCGCACAATCTTACCGAAGTGCTGAACGATGTTACCGCCCATGCCGAGATGCAGGCCATCACTGCCGCAGCCAATGTTCTTGGTGGTAAATATCTGAATGATTGTACGCTTTATGTAACTGTTGAACCTTGTGTGATGTGTGCCGGTGCCATTGCCTGGGCGCAGATGGGTAAACTTGTTTTCGGCGCTGAAGATGAGAAAAGAGGGTATCAGCGGTATGCCACCAATGCACTTCATCCTAAAACTGTGGTATTGAAAGGGGTTATGGCCGATGAGTGCTCGGCTTTAATGAAGAACTTCTTTGCCTCTAAACGTCGTTAAGAACTATAATATCTGGTTTTCTGACAAGCTATCTGCAGTTTATTGCATAGCTATCTGCACCATGCTGCCGAGCTATCTGCAACTTAGTGCAGAGCGCTCTGCACTATTTCATCGATTTCTTCACAGGTTATTCCGTAATAATCAATTCAATTGTAAAGTAAAGGGCATAAAAAAGAGGTGATTAAACAATCACCTCATAATCTGTGTATTCACCTTCGTCAGATGAAAATATCTTTTTCCTGGGTTTTACGTTAGTATCGAAAATCGTAATGGTCGAACCATTGCTCTGATTTGTATAACTATGTCCAGTGTTTTGTCTTTGCTGTCCGGTATTACCATAACCGCCCGAGGATCTTTGTTGATTATTATTCCCCTTGCGTCTTACACCAAACAGCGCTCTTATTATACTGCCTATCAGCGAAATGCCGATGACAAATATGATAATAAATACTATAAATATAAATCCTAATATATGCATGTAATTCTATTTTAACCTGTTATGGTTGTTAATAAAACAACAAATATGCCAAAAGGAATGTTTGCTACTTTTTACGGGTAAAGAGAGAAAGAATGATATACCAAACGATTACTGCTGCAATGCCGGCTATTCCAAGAAATATAAGAAGAGGAATAGAAATAATCAGAAAGATATAAGATGTTTTATTATCTTTCCAGCTTAAGTTCTTGAACTTCAGGGAGAACATCGGAATCTCGGAAATCAGCAGATAGCAGAATACCAATATCAAGATAATCAGGCAGATACCGTTGATGTGTGCCTGAAGAAAGTAATTGCTTCCTACAATGAATGATCCCCAGAACAAGGCGTTTGCCGGAGTTGGCATACCTATAAAAGAAGAGGTTTGTCTTTCGTCAACATTGAATTTAGCCAGACGAAGACCGGAGAATACCGCAAGTAAGAATGCAGTATAAGGAATGATATCGCGGATACCTGCCAAAAAGTCAGGAAATACCAGACCCGGTTCTTTCAGAAAGGAGAATACAATGAGTGAAGGTGCAATACCGAAAGTAATATCATCGGCCAGCGAATCGAGCTCTTTTCCTATGGGCGACTGAGTTTTAAGTAAGCGGGCCAGCATTCCATCGAAGAAATCGAAAACTGCTCCGAGTACGATGAAGAACAATGCCCAGCCATAATTGGCTTCAAATGCCATGACGCAAGCGATGCATCCCGAAAACAGGTTACAACAGGTAACGGCGTTTGGGATATGTTTTGTTACGGGATTAGCCATAAGAAAAGAAGTTTAAATTGATCTTATTTCAGGCGCGCAATTACGGTCTGATTACCGGTAGTCAGTTCGCCCATGCTTACGCAAACTTCTGTACCAAGAGGAAGGTATACATCTACACGCGAACCGAATTTAATGAAACCCATATGCTCATCGATATAGCATTCTTCACCAGCTTCAGCGTAAGTCACGATACGACGTGCCATTGCTCCCGCAATCTGGCGGGCCATTACTTCCACACCCTCAGGAGTTTCGATAACAACCATCGAGCGTTCATTCTCGGTGCTGGCTTTTGGTAACCAGGCTTTCATGAACTTACCGTTATTGTGTGCCACTTTCTTCACTACTCCGTCTACCGGATACCAGTTGGCATGTACGTTTAGAACACTCATGAAAATAGAGATCATCAGGCGACGATCGTGGAAGTATTCATGTTCGTCTACTTCTTCAATCACAACAATACGTCCGTCTGCAGGTGCAACCACAACTTTCTCAGTCTCTTCATTGAAAAGACGGATAGGACAACGGAAGAAATTTACCATTAGTCCGTAAACTACAATGCTTATTACAGCAAAGAGGTAGAAAGGGATTAAAGTTTCAATGCAGAAGAAAAGAACCGCGTTAATGGCAAGGAATGCAATAAGGCTGGTCCAAAGGATGGTTGTTCCTTCGTGATGTATGCGAATTTTTTTTAATTTCTTTAGTCGGCTCATGCGTGTCATTTATGATATTCTTTGCAAAAATAGGTTTAATTTGAAAATGCAGCAAATAATTAGGAATTGTTTTATAGCTGTTCATAACTTTTTAGGGAATATTGTTTGCTGATAAATGGGATAGGCAGTAATTTTGACGCTTCAAATATTTAATCCTTAATTATGCGCGATTTCGTTCACCTTCACGTACACACCCAATATTCTCTTCTCGACGGTCAGGCCAGCGTTAGTAAACTGGTTGACAAAGCCATGGCCAATGGTATGAAAGGTATTGCGATTACCGATCATGGCAATATGTTCGGCGTTAAAGAATTTACCAATTATATCGGTAAAAAGAATGGAGGAACGCAGAAAGAAATCAAAGGATTAAAAAAACGCATTGCCGATATTGAAAGCGGCAAAGAGGTAGTCGAAGATAAAGAAGCTGCCCTTGCCGAAACACGTGAAGCATTGGTGACCGCACAAGGCAAACTTTTCAAACCGATCATCGGTTGTGAGATGTATGTGGCACGCCGTTCAAAAGACAAGCGTGAAGGTAAACCCGACCAGAGTGGTTATCACCTTATTGTGCTGGCAAAGAACGAGAAAGGTTATAAGAATCTGGTCAAACTGGTATCGCGTTCGTGGACAGATGGTTACTATATGCGTCCGCGTACCGATCGTGCCGATCTGGAGAAATATCACGAAGGTCTTATTGTCTGTTCTGCCTGTTTAGGGGGTGAAATCCCTAAACGAATCACCAATGGTGAGTTCGACGAAGCCGATGAAGCCATTCAGTGGTACAAGAATCTTTTCGGCGACGATTTCTACCTGGAGATGCAACGCCATAAAGCAACTCAGATACGTGCCAATCACGAAGCCTATCCGTTGCAGGTCAATGTCAACAATCATCTTATCGAACTCTCTAAGAAGCATGGCGTCAAACTGATTTGCTCTAACGACGTTCACTTTGTGGATGAGATTCATGCCGAAGCACACGACCGTCTGATCTGTTTGAGTACCGGTCGCGATCTGGATGATCCGAAGCGCATGCTCTACACCAAGCAGGAGTGGATGAAGACCAAAGAGGAGATGAACGAACTCTTTGCCGATGTTCCCGACGCTTTGAGTAATACCATCGAGATTGTAGACAAGGTCGAAATTTATTCAATTGACCATGCGCCGATCATGCCTACGTTCGAGATTCCTGAAGACTTCGGTACCGAAGAGAGTTATCGTGCTAAATATAGCGAAGAAGATCTTTTCAACGAGTTTACCCGCGATGAAAATGGCAATGTGGTGCTCGATGATGAAGATGCACACCATAAAATAAAAGTGTTGGGTGGATATGATAAATTGTATCGTATCAAACTCGAAGCCGATTATCTGGCGAAGCTTACTTTCGAAGGAGCTAAAGATTTCTATCCTGAACCATTCAGTGAGGAGGTAAAAGAGCGCCTTAACTTCGAGCTTTATATCATGAAGACCATGGGTTTCCCGGGTTACTTCCTTATTGTACAGGACTTCATCAATGTAGCTCGCCGCGATTTAGGTGTGGCGGTTGGTCCTGGTCGTGGTTCTGCGGCAGGTTCTGCTGTAGCTTACTGTCTGGGGATTACCCGTATCGACCCGATTAAATACGATTTGCTGTTCGAGCGTTTCCTTAACCCTGACCGTATTTCACTCCCCGATATCGACGTCGATTTCGATGATGACGGCCGTGGTGAGGTTTTGCGCTGGGTAAAGAATAAATACGGATATGAGAAAGTAGCTCATATCATCACCTATGGTACTATGGCCACGAAGCTTGCGCTGAAAGACGTGGCGCGTGTACAAAAATTACCATTGTCAGAGTCAGACCGTCTAACGAAACTTATCCCGGATAAGATTCCCGATAAGAAGATGAATCTGCGCAATGCCATCGACTATGTACCTGAACTTCAGGCTGCTGAAGCATCTCAGGACCCGTTGCTACGCGATACAATAAAGTATGCGCTGATGCTCGAGGGTAATGTGCGTGGTACGGGTGTACATGCTTGTGGTACAATTATTTGTCGTGATGATATTACCGACTGGGTACCCGTAAGTACTGCCGAAGATAAAGAGACGGGCGAGAAGATGCTCGTTACTCAATATGAAGGTTCAGTTATCGAAGATACGGGACTGATCAAGATGGACTTCCTTGGACTGAAAACACTCTCTATCATCAAAGAAGCGGTAGAGAATGTGAAGTTGAGTAAGGGAATTTCAATCGATATCGATAATATTCCTATTGACGATCCGGCAACCTATAAACTCTATAGTGATGGCCGCACCATCGGTACATTCCAGTTCGAGTCTGCCGGGATGCAGAAGTATCTTCGTGAACTTCAGCCTTCGACCTTCGAGGACTTGATTGCGATGAATGCTCTTTATCGCCCTGGTCCGATGGATTATATTCCCGACTTTATTGACCGTAAACATGGTCGCAAGCCGATTGAGTATGACTTGCCGGTCATGGAGAAATATCTGAAAGATACCTATGGTATTACCGTATATCAGGAGCAGGTGATGCTCTTGTCGCGTTTGCTTGCCGACTTTACCCGTGGTGAATCGGATGCCCTGCGTAAAGCGATGGGTAAAAAGCTGCGCGATAAGCTGGATCACATGAAGCCTCAGTTTATTGCCGGCGGACAAAAGAATGGCCACGATCCGAAGATTCTTGAAAAGATCTGGACCGACTGGGAGAAGTTTGCTTCCTATGCCTTCAATAAATCGCACGCCACCTGTTATTCGTGGGTAGCCTATCAGACTGCCTATATGAAGGCCAACTATCCATCGGAATATATGGCAGCGGTAATGAGCCGAAGTTTATCGAACATTACCGATATCACCAAGCTGATGGACGAATGTAAGGCGATGGGTATTCAGGTATTGGGTCCCGATGTGAACGAATCGAATCTGAAGTTTACTGTAAATGCGCAGGGCGATATCCGATTCGGTCTGGGTGCCGTAAAAGGAGTGGGCGAGTCTGCAGTGTTTTCTATCATAGAAGAGCGTCGCAAGAATGGTGCTTACAAAACCATCTTTGACTTTGTGCAGCGTGTCAATCTGAATGCCTGCAACCGCAAGAATATGGAATGTCTCGCCTTATCGGGTGGACTCGATAGTTTCCCTGAGATCAAGCGCGAACAGTTCTTTACAGTAAACGGAAAGAACGAAACCTTCCTCGAAACGCTGGTGCGATATGGTAACCGCTTTCAAACAGACCAGGCTGCGGCGGTTAACTCATTGTTTGGTGGCGATAATGTAGTCGAGATTGCTACGCCCGAGATTCTTCCTGCCGAAAGCTGGACTTCTCTGGAGAAACTAAACAAGGAACGTGAGTTAGTGGGTATCTATCTTTCTGCTCACCCGTTGGATGAATACTCGGTGGTGCTCGAGAATGTGTGCAACACTCGTATGGCCGAACTCGATAATAAAGAATCACTGGTTACCCGTGAGATCACGATGGGCGGTATTGTTACCGGTCTGCGTCGCGGTATCAGTAAAAACGGTAATCCGTATGGCATTGCTAAGATAGAAGACTATTCGGGTTCGTTCGAAATTCCTTTCTGGGGAAATGACTGGGTAACTTATCAAGGTTATCTGGGCGAAGGGACTTTCCTTTATATTAAGGCACGCTGTCAGCCTAAACAGTGGCGCAAGGAAGAGCTGGAACTGAAGATTACTTCCATGGAGCTTCTTCCTGATGTAAAAGAACGATTGGTGGAGAAAATCACCATTTCGATGCCATTGACAACGCTCGACTCTACCTTGATTATGGAGTTGTCGGCATTGATTAAAGATCATCCCGGAACTACCGAACTCTACTTCAGACTGATTGATGAAGAGTTAAACAGTCAGGCGCTCGATTTCATTGCACGCCCCATCAAATTATCGGTTGGCAAGGAGCTCATCAATTACCTGAATAGCCGTCCCGATCTGGCATTCCGCATCAATTAAATATTCATTCCCGAATTCAACTATAGCATCGCCTCATCAGAAAAGAGAAAACGACCTCTTTCTGATGGGGCGATTTTGCTAAACACATCTTCTTCCAAAACTTTTTCAGCAATAGCTTGCCGGATTCGCTCTATAAATATTAACTTTGACCGCAAAACAAAGGGGGTGCTTATGGATGCGATGCCATAGGCTGAGAAATACCCTATGAACCTGATGCAGATAATGCTGCCGTAGGAATTTGTTCATAGCCATGTGTCCACCATTTTACCCGACACAACTTCTCATCTTTTAGTCCGTTCCGGGCTTTGCACTCCCTGCAACATTTTAATTCTTATGAAGATTATAATCAACGGTCAGCCTAAAGAGGTTGATAAGAATATGGGCATGTCAGAGCTTTTGCAGCATCTTGATATTGGCACAAAGGGAGTAGCTGTAGCCATTGATGGCCGCATCATTCCGCGTACACAGTGGGACTCTTTTATTGTAGAAGATGGAAACGATATAACTATCATCAGAGCCACTTGCGGCGGATAATACGGGACGATATGAAACTAATAGCCATCACTCCCGAGCAACTTATTCCCGGAGAAGCCAATGCCATTAATGCTCTTTTTGCCGAAGGCTTGGGCACGCTCCATTTGCGTAAGCCTGCTTTAAGCGAAGAGGAAACCCGCAATTTTCTAACCACTATTCAATCGCAGTATCATTCGCGTATTGTGCTTCACGATCACTATTGTCTGGCTTGTGAGTTTGCTTTGAAAGGCATTCATCTCAATCAGCGAAACATCTTGCTTAGTACCATATATAATGATGTCATCAACAGTATCTCTCTTCATCAGAAAGAAGAGCTGAAGAACATTCCGCTTCATGTGCGCTATGCCTTTTTTAGTCCCATCTTCGATTCCATCTCTAAAACGGGTTATTCATCTGCCTTTTCGGCCGATGAACTGAAAGAGATGCAGGCTCAGGGATTGATACATAAGAATATTATAGCCCTTGGCGGAATCACAGAAGAGCGTATACCCGAAGTGGCTGAACTTGGATTCGGTGGAGTTGCCGTATTGGGCGATTTATGGAAAGAGTGGATTCAGACAGGCAGTATCGATGCGTTGATTCACAAATACCACCGTTTGCAGGTGGTGTGCAATTCGTATAAACGCAAGAGAATCGCGCGATTACATTACATCTCCAGTCCGGCCCATTCTACCGTGGAATCGTTGGTACAAAACTCAGGTTCCATGCTCAGAGCGGGCGTACCGCTGGTGCAGCTTCGCAATAAGAAGATGAACGATGCCGAGATTATCATTGCCGCAAAGCGGATGCATCACTCAATCAAACAAGACAAGAGCTGTCTTATTATCAATGACAATCCGCATGTTGCTCTTTGTGTGGGTGCAGATGGTGTGCATCTGGGCAAAAACGATATGCCGGTAAGCGAAGCCCGTGAACTGTTGGGCAACAACTATATCATTGGTGGTACAGCTAACACTTACGAAGATATTAAAGCGCTGAACCGTGCCGGAGCCGATTACATCGGTCTGGGTCCTTTCCGCTTTACTACCACAAAAGATAATCTGAGTCCGGTACTCGGGCTTGAAGGTTATCGCGACATTATGGAACAATGCCGGCGCGACGGAATCCTCACTCCCGTCATTGCCATCGGCGGTATTACCGAAGATGACATTTCCCCCATCATGCAAACCGGCGTGTATGGCATTGCTATGTCCGGCGGATTGCAGGCCGACACTTTCGAAGAATCTCAACAACGAATAGATCATATACTAAATACGATACAACAATATGAACGATAAATTATCAATAGGTGGTAAAGAGTTTGAATCACGTTTGTTCCTTGGAACCGGTAAGTTCAGTTCCAACGAAATGATGGAGCAGGCTATTATTGCCTCAGAGAGTCAGATGGTAACCGTGGCTATGAAGCGCGTCGATATGGACAATGCTTCGGATGATATGCTGCACCATATTATAAAGAACCCGAACATTCAGATATTGCCCAATACATCCGGCGTACGCGATGCCAAAGAAGCGGTGTTTGCCGCTCAGCTGGCACGCGAGGCTTTCGAGACCAATTTCCTTAAACTCGAAATTCACCCCGACCCACGCTACCTTTTACCTGATCCGATTGAAACGCTGAAGGCCACTGAAGAACTGGCGAAGCTTGGTTTCATTATTCTGCCTTATATCCAGGCAGATCCTGTGTTATGTAAGCGTCTCGAAGAGGCAGGTACGTCTGCCGTGATGCCACTTGGCGCGCCCATCGGCACCAATAAGGGATTGCTTACCAAAGATTTCCTCCGCATCATTATCGAGCAAAGTAATGTGCCGGTGGTGGTCGATGCTGGTATCGGCGCACCATCTCACGCGGCAGAAGCGATGGAGATGGGGGCAGATGCCGTGTTGGTAAATACCGCCGTAGCCGTAGCTGGTAATCCGGTGGCCATGGCCAATGCCTTCCGCAAAGCGGTTGAGGCCGGTCGCGAAGCTTTTATTGCAGGTGTGCCGGCACAACTTGAAATGGCCGAAGCAAGTAGTCCATTGACGGCCTTTTTGAATTGTTGATTTCATTGTGGTATGATTTCGGGCGTATTCGATACGCCCAACCACCCGCAGGTATAACAAGTATATGTATAAACCATATATACTCAATCATCCGCAAGGCTAATCTATTTTAATAACAAAAACGATATGTTTAGTGATCTCTTAAAAAACATCTCGTGGGAAGAAACAACCCGCGCGATCTATGCGAAAACCGCTGCCGATGTGCAACGGGCACTCGCAAAAGAACATCTCTCGGTAGATGATTTCATGGCATTAATCTCTCCCGCTGCCGAACCTTATCTGGAGGTGATGGCGCGGTTGAGCCGAAAATATACGCTCGAACGATTCGGGAAAACGATTTCGCTCTATATTCCGCTTTATCTCACTAATTCTTGCGCCAATGGCTGCATCTACTGTGGCTTCCAATCGGGGAATCCGATGAAGCGTGTGATCCTGAACGAGGAGGAGATGGTGAACGAATATAAGGCGATTCGCCGACTGGGCCCCTTCGAGAATCTTCTTCTTGTCACAGGTGAAAACCCGGCGAAAGCGGGCGTACCTTATCTTTCGCGTGCGCTCGATTTGGCTAAACCGTACTTCAGTAACCTGCAGGTTGAGGTGATGCCGCTCCAGGCAGAAGAATATCGCGAGCTGACTGAACACGGGCTTAACGGGGTCATCTGTTTTCAGGAAACGTATCACCGCGAGCGCTATAAAGTATATCATCCCCGCGGAAAGAAATCCGACTTTGAATGGCGTGTCAATGGCTTCGACCGTATGGGACAGGCTGGCGTGCATAAAATCGGACTGGGGGTGCTGATCGGACTGGAAGAGTGGCGTACCGATGTGGCGATGATGGCACATCACTTGCGCTATTTGCAAAAGACTTACTGGAAGACGAAATACAGCGTGAACTTTCCGCGAATGCGCCCATCTGAGAATGGCGGCTTTCAGCCCAATGTGGTGATGACCGACCGTCAGTTGGCGCAACTTACCTTTGCCATGCGCATTTTCGACCATGATGTGGATATCTCTTACTCTACACGTGAACCGGAACAGATACGAAACAACATGGCTACACTTGGAGTTACATCAATGAGTGCTGAAAGTAAAACAGAACCGGGAGGCTACTTTAGTTATCCGCAGGCGCTGGAGCAATTTCATGTCAGCGATGAACGTACAGCCATGCAGGTTGAGGCCGATTTAAAGAAACTGGGACGCGAACCGGTCTGGAAAGACTGGGATCAGTCTTTCGACCACTTTGCTTATGGAAGATAGATATCACCGCCATCATCTGCTGAAAGAAATAGGCATCGGGGGGCAGGAACGTTTGCGTCAGGCTTCCGTGTTGATTGTCGGCGCAGGTGGCTTGGGTTCGCCCATTGCACTCTATCTTACCGCTGCCGGAGTAGGACGAATCGGGCTGATTGATGATGATGTAGTGTCGCTCACCAATCTGCAACGCCAGATTCTGTATCGCGAAGAGCAGTTGGATAAACCCAAAGTGGCGTGTGCCCGCGATACACTCTCGTCGCTCAATAGTCAGGCTGAAATCGAAACATATGCTTGTCGGTTGACACGTGAAAATGCCGTGGAACTGATTTCCCGCTACGACATCATTGTCGATGGTTGCGATAATCATGCCACCCGTTACCTGATAGACGAGTGCTGTCGTGAACTGAAAAAACCTTACGTATACGGTTCTATTGGTGAGTTTCACGGACAAGTATCGGTCTTCCACCATGGCAACGCCGGAGGCTATATCGATTTGTATCCCGATCGCGAAGAACTTGAACATTTGCCCAAAACCGTTTTGGGTGTCATGGGAGTGGTTCCCGGAATTATCGGTACCATTCAGGCAGCCGAAACCATTAAACTGATAACCGGAGCCGGACAGCTCCTTGAAGGGCGGTTGCTTGTGCTCGATGCATTGACGATGGATATCCGTACACTGGATATCTTATAACTATTCTATTCCATCTCGTATAAAGCCGGATTAAGAAAAATTACATTTCTGAGTCCGGCTTTTATGTTACATCATTGTTATTCTAATGACAATTCCCTGCAACACTACCCCGGTACATTTGCACATCAAAATCTTTTAAAAAGCAAATAATATGATTAAGTTTAAACAAACTGTACAAGCTCTGTTTTTTCTGTGTTTAGTTGTACTTGGTGCATGTACCGAAAAAGACGATTTACTATCTAATGACGAAAACTTCGAACAAAATCAGGATGATGTTATCGATCTCGAAGAAAAAGAAACGATTAAGATCCTGGTCTTTTCCGATCCTCACCTGATGCACCCCGATCTTTTAGTGAACGATGGTCCGGCGTTCGAAAACTACCTCAATCACGACCGTAAGTTGCTCCGCGAATCGACTTACATTCTCGATGAGCTATTGAAACAAATCCTTATCGAAAAGCCCGACGTCGTATTGATTCCCGGAGATTTAACGAAAGATGGTGCAAGAATATCGCATGAAATGCTTATCAGCGATTACCTGAAACCTATGCAGGAAGCCGGCATTAAAACCTTTATCGTTCCCGGAAATCACGATGTGAACAATCCTCATGCTGTCTATTTCGATGACGATCAAATGGTGCGTGTGGCCTCCGTATCTGCTCAGGAATTTGCCGAACTATATGGCGATTACGGATACGGCGATGCCATTGCCCGCGATAGCAAATCACTGACTTACGTGGCGCAGCCTTACGCTAATTTGCGTGTGTTGGGAATCGATGCCTGTATGTATTATGATAATGATTTCTCGGAGAAGAATATTTGTGTAACCGGTGGTACTATTCAGCCTGAAACGATGGAATTCATTCGCCAGCAGGCCCGTAAAGCCAATGAAGATAATGTGCGACTGATTGCGCTGATGCACCACGGAATTGTGCAGCATTGGGATATGCAGGAGACACTGATGGCCGATTATCTGGTGAAAGACTGGCGTACCTTTGCCGATGAGTTTGCCGAACTGGGTATCAGCGTGGTGTTTACCGGCCACTTCCACTCACAGGACATTGTGAAGCACGATAGCGCCAAGCCGCTTTTCGACATCGAAACCGGTTCGACCGTGACCTATCCTTGTCCGTTCCGCCTCATCGATATGACTGCCGACAGAATGGTGATTCGTACCAAAAGAATAGAATCGATAGAGTATGATACCAACGGAATGCCCTTGGGCGATTATGCCAAAGAATATGTTGATACCGGCATCAGAACACTTGTCACAGGTACTTTCGATGAAATCGTAGGCTCGCTCAACCTATCGCCCGCGCTGACAGGAATTGTTAACGGAGTGGTTGACAAACTCGGCGGACTGGCATCCAACGCTATTATTGCTCACTATGAAGGCGATGAAGTACTGACCAGCGACGAGCAGAAAGACATCAATTCTTTGTGCAACACCCTTAAACTTATCAGTGCCGATCTTTCCGATCTGCTGAAACGTGCCGCTATGGGATTGTGGACCGACATTACACCAGCCGATAATGACCTTGAAATAAATCTTCTGACCGGCGAAACACTATAAACTTAGTTTTAAATTTCGTATTCTTTATTTTATGCTTCAGTAATCCGGGTCATTCTTTCACAGAAAGTCCCGGATTCTTTATGCTTTTCATCGCCTTATTTATGTGCTCTGCCAGTCATAGCTTCCTGGCTTGCTGGCGATAGCTTCCTGGCCTGCTGGCAATAGCTTCTCAGGAGGCTGAGGATAGCTTGCTGGCATTTGCTTAAAAAGTATGTTGAAAACCATAGAATCTGATACACTTTTATATCCTTCAATATACGTTTTACGAAAATTTATTTAATTATATTTGCAACCTTACTAAACCCGTCAACATTTCTCGCAGAGATGTGTTTACACTATTATATAAATGATTAAATTTTAAAAAGTATGGCTTTTGAATTTACAGACAGCAACTATCAGGCGATTATTGCTGAAGGCAAACCAGTAGTGATTGACTTTTGGGCACCATGGTGCGGACCTTGTAAAATGGTTGGACCAATCATCGACGAATTAGCAGCCGAATATGAAGGTAAGATTAAAATTGGAAAATGTGATGTTGATGAAAACAGCGATGTAGCTGCTGAATTCGGTATTCGCAACATTCCTACAGTGCTTTTCTTCAAAGGCGGCGAAATTGTAGACAAACAAGTAGGCGCAGTGTCTAAAGCTGCGTTCGAAGAAAAATTGCAGAAATTGCTTTAATACGCTATAATATGGGAATAGAAGATGATTTCCGTCTGGCTGATGCCGACGATGAAAAAACCATTGAGTTTATCAAAAACTATCTTCCTCAGGATCTGAAGGAGAAGTTCAGCGATGATGAACTCTATTATTTCCTCGACCTCATTGACGAATATTATGTTGAAAGTGGCGTGCTCGACGAAGGCAACGATGAAGACTATGTTGACATCGACCTTGAAGAGGTAGCTAAATTCATCGTGAAAGAGGCGAAGAAAGATGAAGTGGGCGAGTTTGATCCCGAAGATATTCTCTTCGTGGTTCAGGGTGAGATGGAATATGTAGATTCTCTCGATCCCGATGCGGACGAAGCATAATTCGCTTCTTTTCTGAAAAAGAATAAAACAAAAAAGGAAAGCCTTTCAGACTTGATAAGAGTTTGAAAGGCTTTTTTGTGTATTTAAACGGGAAAACGTGTACCCAAAAAGCCGTTTTCGGTTACACGTTTTTATTGATCTTGTGTGGAAATTTGGTTTAGAGTGATTTTACTCCTGCAAAGCGTAATACTGATAATCGCGGACAATTGTCTTTAAAAACTCTTCATCATTCATATCAGTAGTTGAAGTGATATGTAAAGTATTGCGAACTTTGGCTGCAAGTGTAGCGATGCGCTCATTGCGGTTCTTGATCTGATCCAAAGTACGGCTGATAACATTGATTTGCTCCAATGATAAATCTTCAGCAATATTGAAAGTGGGTTCATAATTATCATCGGTATAGATAAACTCATCGAGACTGATTTGCAGATTCTTGAAATTCTGCTCTCTGATAATCATCGTCCCTGCAGCCAGATCGCCAAGTCGCTGACTCTTTTTAGTGCATAATATAAAAACTGCACCCAATCCTCCTGTCATCAAAACATCAACAGGAAATAAAACCCAGCGTAAAAGATAGTCGCTAAAATGAGGTGGGGTGCTATCGACCTTGACCACACGTAATTTCATGATTTTTTTACCGATGGTCTGGCCATTATAGAATAGTTCGAAAAGCAGTGTGTAAAATATCGGAATTAAACCAAAGAAGATTAGAGTTAACAGATTGCCAATGAAAACAGAATTGACATATGCTTTAATTAAAGTAATTATAATAAACATGCTTGCTACTAGATATCCTATGATAATGGCAAAGTCGATAAGAAGAGCCAGAATACGTTCACCTAGAGTAGCCACTTTCTGGTTAATACGCACATATTGTCCGGTGATTATTGAGGAATATGCCATGTTTGTTTACATTTTTATCATATTAATTGCAAATATATGGTAAATATTCTACTTTTGTGTTCACTGCGGTCAAAACTACTGTATATCTATAAGAATCTATGAAAGAAGTTACATTTATTCGCCAAAATATAGAAAAATGGTGGGAAGCTGAAAAGGCGGTCGCCTCGGCTTCTCAGCAATCTCCCGACCGTTTGGCAGATATCTATATGGAGTTGACTGCCGATCTGGCTTTTTCTCAAACCCATTATCCCGATTCCCGCATCACTATTTATCTGAACAATCTGGCTGCTTATCTGCATCAGATTCTCTATCGCAATAAGCGCGAGAAATTGAATAGGATTGTCAATTTCTGGAAATATGAAATTCCACTGGCCATGTATGAAAACAGGAAAAATCTGCTTTTGTCATT
>CAMTOS010000035.1 GCA_947074195.1 uncultured Bacteroides sp. | reverse complement strand
TCCGATTATAATTATTCGAAGGCAGATTATACGAAACCACAAGACCTGGGCGTATTTCTGCGAGATGATAATGAGAAGATTATCGGTGGGCTCATAGGACATACCTGGGGCAACTGGTTTTTCATTAAGACACTATGGGTACACGAGGATTTCAGAGGTGACGGTTTGGGCAGTCGTATTCTGACAATGGCCGAAGATAAAGCTGTAGAAAGAGGTTGTAAATATGCCTTTATAGATACTTTTAGCTTTCAGGCACCCGATTTTTATCCAAAAATGGGGTATAAAGAAATTTATATACTTGATGACTGTCCGCTAAGTGGCACAAGAACTTATTTTACTAAAACTCTTCCGCAATGAAAAGTAAAATCATAAACTATTAAAAGCCTGTTATCACTAAAAAATGGATAACAGGCTTTCTTCTTTTATTTATCACGGATTAAAAGATATCTTTAGATCCATTCAAGATCTGATAGAGTTTATCACAATCCTGTTCCAGTTCGGTATGCAGAATTTTGGCTTCATCAGGCATTTTCTCGGTAAGTGCCTCATAGCGATCTTCTCCGCTAATGTAACTCTGCAACTCTCCATTGGGCTTCTGATAATCTACTGATAACGGTTCTTTTCCTGCTTTTGCCAAATCGGGATTATAACGATATAGTGGCCAGTAACCGCAAGCCACGGCATAGCCTTCTTCCTGAATACTTGTACCCATGCCCGCACGTAAACCGTGATTGATACACGGACAATAAGCGATAACAATAGATGGTCCGTCATAAGCTTCTGCCTCACACAGCGCATTGATGGCATGTTGTTTATTCGCACCAATAGCAATAGAGGCTACATAGACATTTCCATATGTCATCATCATTCTACCCAACTCTTTTTTCTCCGTACGCTTACCGGCTGATGAGAATTTGGCAATGGCACTCAGCGGCGTGGCTTTAGAAGTCTGTCCGCCTGTATTGGAGTAACATTCGGTGTCAAGCACCAGTACATTTACATTTTCTCCTGATGCCAAAACATGGTCAAGACCGCCAAAACCGATATCATAGGCCCAGCCATCTCCACCAATGATCCATACCGACTTTTTGCCGAACATATCAGCCTCATCTGTTAAATCTTTGAACAATGGATTTGTAGTATTTCCTTTTATTGCAGTCAATACATCCTGACCCAATTGATAGGATTTATCTGAATCATCTTTACCAGCTTTCCATGCCAATAGTGCTTGTTGTACAGCAGAATCGAGATCTTTCTGTGCCAAAAGCGTATCAACTGTATCTTCCAGATGACTTCGACGCTGTTTTACGGCAGTAGCCAGACCATATCCATACTCCGCATTATCTTCGAATAAAGAATTCCCCCATGCGGGACCATGCCCGTTTTTATTCTTGCAATAAGGCATACTCGGCATACTTGCACCCCATATCGAGCTACAACCGGTGGCATTGGCTATAATCATTCGTTCTCCAAACAATTGTGTTACCAGTTTCACATAAGGCGTTTCACCACAACCAGCACAAGCTCCCGAAAATTCTAATAACGGCTGATATAACTGCGTACCTTTTATTGACTTACGTGGCAACAAGCCCTCTTTAAACGTGATGTTGTTTTCTGCAAACGCCAGATTGATACGTTGTTCATCGACTTCTGAGCGATAATCTTTAAAAGAAAGAGCCTTGGCCGGACATATATTGATACAGTTTCCACACCCCATACAATCGTCAGCATAGACCTGAATACGATAATTCAATTCCGCAAAGTTTGGTCCACCGGTTGCCTTCTTCACGATAAATGTTGCCGGCGCATCTTTTAGTTCATCACCGGTAGGCAAATACGGGCGAATAGCGGCATGCGGACAAACGAACGAGCATTGCGTGCACTGTATACATTTATCCACATCCCAGAATGGAATCTGATTGGCAACCCCTCGTTTTTCATAAGCCGTAGTTCCAAGTGGGACGATACCATCGGGCGAAAATTTGGAAACTGGTAAATCATCGCCTTTCAAGGCTAATATTGGTTTAGCTATATATCTTACGAAATCAGGTTCATCTACCGGTTTCAATGGTGCATCGATTGCATTTTTCCATGTATCCGGGTATTTAATTTCTGTAAGAGCAATCAGTGTGTTATCTACCGCTTTTAAATCTTTATCGATGACCGCCTGCCCTTCTTTGGCATATATATTCTGAATATCTGCTTTTAATAAAGTTATGGCTTTATCAAAATCGATGATATTTGTAAGCTTAAAGAAAACCGTTTGCATTATCATATTAATGCGGACACCAAGACCGACTTCTGCGGCTACTTTAATGGCATCAATATTATAGAATTTCAACCCTTTAGATGCAATTGTTCTGCGCATTTGTGCCGGCAATTCTTTTTCCATTTCTTCCAGTGTCCAGGGCGAATTCAATACAAATGTTCCTCCTGGTTCTATATCTTCCAGCATATCAAATTTGTCTACATAGCTCGACTTATGACAAGCCACATAGTCAGCACGCTGAATGAGGTAAGATGAAGTGATGGGCTCTTTACTGAAACGCAGATGAGAAACGGTGTAACCGCCCGATTTTTTGGAATCGTGTGAGAAGTATGCCTGAATATGTAAATCAGAATTATCACCGATGATACGGGCTGCCTGCTCATTTGCACCGATAGTCCCATCCGACCCGAAGCCATAAAGTTTACACTGAATGGTATCGGCCGGAGTGGTATATATAATGTCGTTCACTGGTAATGAAAGGTTCGATACATCATCTGTAATCCCGATAGTAAAGATTGGTTTTGGCTGAGGCTGCATCATATTATCGAATACCGCCTTCACCATACTTGGAGTGAAATCTTTAGAACTCAATCCATAGCGACCACCCAATACTCTGATTTGTCGGTTTTGAGTCTGCAGGGCCGTACAGACATCCTGATACAATGGTTCACCCTGTGCACCGGGCTCTTTCGTACGGTCGAGGACTGAAATCACTTTTGTAGTTGATGGAATAGCTTTCATCAGATGTTCCACAGAGAAGGGACGGTAAAGTCTGACTTTTATCAATCCAACTTTCTGATTCTGTTTGTTTAAATAATCAACCACTTCTTCAACGACCTGAGAACTTGATCCTATAGTGATAATGATATATTCTGCGTCATCAGCACCTACATAGTCAAAGAGATGATATATCCTGCCTGTCAGCTTTGCCACTTTCTCCATATTGTTTTCCACAATGCCCGGAGTAGCTGTATAAAACAGATTAGCCGCTTCCTTATTCTGGAAATAGACATCAGGATTTTGCGCCGTTCCCCGCATAAACGGATGTTCCGGATTCATTGCTTTATCTCGAAATGCCTGAACCTTATCCCAGTCTACCAACGGACGAATATCCTCATAGTCGATCATTTCGATGTTCTGCAGTTCGCTTGAGGTTCGCATTCCATCCATGAAATGACAAAACGGGACTGATGAATCGATAGCAGAAAGATGTGCCACCAAAGCCAGATCCATACACTCCTGCACAGAGGATGAAGCCAGAAATGCAAATCCGGTATGACGACAGGCCATGACATCCTGATGATCGCCAAATATTGAAAGTGCATGAGCTGAAATAGATCGCGACGTTACATGAAAGACAGCAGGAAGCAATTCACCGGCTATCTTATACATATTCGGAATCATCAGCATCAAACCCTGTGAGGCAGTAAATGTAGTCGTCAGCGCACCGCCGGCCAGACAACCATGCACTGCACCGGCAGCACCCAGTTCTGACTCCATTTCGTGCACCACCATAGTCTGACCCATCAGATTTTTACGTCCGTTCACGGCCCATTGATCGGCAAGTTCACCCATATCTGATGCCGGTGAAATAGGATATATCGTTGCTGCATCAGACATAGCATAGGCAATATGCGTAGCTGCTGTACAACCATCAATTATTTTTTTACTGGATGTCATATTATTAGTTATTAAGTTGGTTATCGTTTTTTATTCATTATCCGGCAAATTCTTTTCGTAGCAAATCGCCTTCTTCATTTAGTTCCGGTGCAGGCGGACGGGTATCGGGATCAGGATATCCACTTATTTTAATCGGCATCCCGGGCATTAACATTCCGCCACTTTCTACCAGCATATGACGTTCTTTTACCTGGGGCATCTTCATGGCCTCATCCACACTTAATATAGGTCCTGCAGGTACACCTGTTTTATCTATTACCGTTATCCAGTGATCGGCAGTGTCAGTTTTTAAAACTTTTTCTAACTCCTGCTTTAACTCCTCCTGATGCGCTACTCTGTCTTTATTTGTTATAAATCGCGGATCAGTTTTAAGTTGTGGCGCACCAATAGAATCGCAGAGTTTTGCAAAAAGATGATCGTTACCACAACAAATGGCAATATATTTATCTTTGGTTTTATAAATATCGAAAGGGGCAATATACAGATCACGATTTCCCACACGTTGGGGTGAAGAGCCTGTGGCAAGATAGGTCAATAAGCCCTGTTCAAGAATGGAGATGGTGGAATCGAACATGGCAACATCAATGTAAGCGCCTTTGCCTGTTTTTTCTCTGGCATAAAGGGCTGTAGTTATTCCGCTGAAAAGATAGAGTCCGGTAATCATATCAACAATCGATGTCCCTACCCTGACCGGCGGTTGTCCCGGAAAACCGGTTTGCATCATCAGTCCACTCATGGCCTGAATAATCGTATCGTAGGCTGGTGATTGTGATAACGGTCCGGTCTGACCGAAACCGGATAGCGATGCATAAATCAGCCTCGGGTTAACGGCCTTTAATTTATCATAGGAAAATCCCAGTTTAGCCATTGTCCCGGGACGGAAATTCTCTGCAATAACATCAGCCTTTTTAATCATATTGAGAAATATTTCCCGGTCTGCTGTATCTTCAAGATTCAGCAGAATACTCTCTTTTCCACGGTTAACAAAAGTATACTCCATGGACTGGCCATTTACGAATGGCCCCCAATAGCGCGATTCATCTCCTTCAGGAGGTTGCTCTACTTTAATCACTCTTGCGCCAAGATCACATAAAATATTGGTTGCAAACGGACCACTTAAAACATGGGTCAGATCTACAACCAATATTCCTGCTAATGGACCGTTTTTTGATTTCTCATCGTCCATATCATACATTTTTAATTAATGCATATTCGCCACAAGTCCGGCAAACCAATACCAGAAAGGACACGTTCCCATGAAGAGGAAGGTGCTTAAGGCCAGTGACGAGGTACCGGTTCGAACATAGATATTATAGCGGCTACCAATAATGATACCTGAGAATGCAGGAGGAAGTGCACCTGCCATTACCAGCATCTGAAGGTTTGTAGCTTCCATATGGAACAATTTACCTACCAGTAAAAGAACGCCCGGCATCAAGAATAGTTTAATAAGTGTATTATAACAAATTTCCCAATTGAACTCTACTTTCTGAGCCGACAAAGTTACGCCTGCAGCAAATACAGCTACACCGGCATTAGCTTTAGCGATCAGATTAAAAGTAGGATCCAGTGCTTTAGGGAAACGTATACCGATAAGAATAAAGATTACCGCTAAAATCGGAGCCCATACTACCGGTTGTTTCAATGCGTTGATGAAAGCGCTGCTTCCACTTTTTTTCTTTGCAGGTACAGCAGCACCTGTAGTAGTTGTTGATCCAGCACTTGCAGGTACAGGTGTATCATCAGGATCGAGCAAATATAAACCGATCGGGATAGTGATCGCATTTACTACAATTGCCACAATCGCAATTACAAGACCTGTACTGGTATTGAAACCATAAATCGGTTCGAGCACAGCGAAACCCAGAAACCCGATAGTTGGCGAACCAGCGATTAAAGCACATACTGCTGCTTCTTTTTTGGTGTGTCTAAAGAATTTTTCACACCCGAAGAAAGCCCACATAAAACAGGCTACTATCACCACAATACTGATAATCAACAATTTTAAATCTTCGAATAACAGATGTCTGTCAGCTTTTACAATAGAGAGGAATAAAGCTGCAGGTAAAGCGTAGTTAAGTACCAGTTTATTGAAGCTTCGCGCATTATCTCCTGTAAAAGCATTCGTTTTCCCGGATAAATAACCGAGAAGCATTATTACGAAAATAGGTAATAATGCATTTAATATCATTTGCCCAAATTCCATATTATAGAGTTTTAAATTTTACTATGCCGAAAGTGTCCAGACATTCTTCCGGCATAGTTATATAAGGTTAGTTTTAATGCGCTTCCTTAATCACCGTTTTAGGATTAAGATTTCCGATATGGCCACTTTCCAAACCAACTGACGGATCGATTTTTACATCAATTAAAGATGGTTTTTTCGAAGCGATAGCCGCAGTAAGAGCCTTTGTCAGTTCATCGGGTGTGGTTGCATAATAAGAATCTCCGCCAAAAGCTTCGATGATTTTATCGTAGCGCGCGTCAGGCATCAGTGTTGTTGGTGAAGGGTCTGTTCCGCCACTTAAGTTAGGACTGTCACCTTTGTAAATACCACCATTGTTAAAGACCACAACAGTTATCGGTAATTTGAAACGGCACATGGTTTCCACTTCCATTCCCGAGAATCCAAAAGCACTATCACCATGAATAGATACAACTTGCTTACCCGTTACGATAGCCGAACCAATGGCAAAGCCCATACCAATACCCATTACGCCCCATGTTCCGCAGTCCAGACGTTTGCGTGGTTCGTACATGTTGATTACATTTCGGGTATCATCCAGAGTATTTGCACCTTCATTTACCAGATAATAATCTCTTTGCTTATCAAGAACATCTTTTACTGCTTTTAAAGCATTAAAGAAGTTCATCGGTTCAGCAGTGCTTGCCAGTTTTACAGCCATTTTCTGATCGTTAACAGCTTTATCCTTATTAATCATATCCATCCATGCCGGGTCAGATTTAATCGGATATTTTGATAATCCGGCCACAAAAGCTTCCATGCTCGAAGCAATATCACCTGCAACAGGCGCTTCAATCTGGCGATTACTGTCAAATTCCATGGCATCAACATCAAGCTGAATAAAATGATTATCCGGATTCCAGTGTTTTCCCTTGCCATGAGCCAAAAGCCAGTTCAAACGGGCACCCAATAGCACAACTACATCGGCATTTTGCAACACCAATCCGCGTGCAGCGGCTGCACTCTGTGGATGATCATCGGGAAGAAGTCCTTTCGCCATAGACATTGGCAGGAATGGAATTCCGGTTTTTTCAATAAATGTCTTAATATTCTCATCTGCCTGAGCATATGCCGCACCTTTTCCGAGGATAATTAATGGCTTTTTAGCAGATGCAAGAAGAGCCAGCGCACGGTCTACTGATGCCGGAGATGGTAGAGATGCCGGAGCGGGATCAACTACAGTATACAAAGTTTTCTCCATCGCATCCTGATCACATGCAGAGGCAAGTAGTGCTGTAGTCAGATCGAGATATACTCCACCGGGGCGACCTGAAATGGCAGCGCGAATAGCACGCGCAATACCTGTAGCAATATCTTCCGGTTTATTTATACGATAGGCTGCTTTACAAAATGGCTTTGCAATATTCATCTGGTCCATTTCTTCATAATCGCCTTGCTGAAGGTCAATAATGGCACGATCGCTCGAGCCACTGATCTGAATCATTGGGAAACCATTGGTGGTTGCATTGGCCAGCGCAGTCAGTCCGTTTAAAAAGCCCGGTGCAGAAACTGTCAGACAGATTCCCGGCTTTTTAGTGATATAACCGGCAATCGCTGCTGCATTCCCGGCAGATTGTTCATGACGAAAACCAATGTAGCGAATACCCACTTCCTGCGCATGTCGGGCAAGATCTGTTACAGGAATTCCTACTACACCAAATATCGTGTCAACACCATTTTTCTTAAGTGCATCAACAACAATATGCATCCCGTCAGTTAAGTTTTGAGTTTGATTTGGAATCGTTTCAGTTGACATAAAATTACCTCCTGATTTTAATTACTTGAAAACTAAACTTGCAGCAGCATTTAGTACTGCTGCAAGTGTTTAGCTAAATTATTTACATACTACGTGGTCTGCACGGAACTTAGCAATATCTGCATCAGTATAACCAGCTTCTTTGAGCACAGCATCAGTATCAGCACCTAATGCAGGCGCAGGAGTAACTACAGGAGTATAGCTCGATAGTTTCGGAGGACAACCGATGGTAACAAATTTACCACGTTTTGGCTGATCAACTTCTACCAATGTACCACATTGATAAAGCGATTTATCGTTCATGATTTCAAGCATACTCAATACCGGTCCGCAAGGTACACCTGCCTTACCTAAAGTATTTACAATATCATATTTATCTTTAGTAATCGTATATTCTTCTACACCCTTGTAGATTTCTTCTTTTACTAACTGACGAGCCTCAGCGGTATTGAATTTAGGATCATTAATCCATTCTGATTTGCCTAAGGCTACACAAGCTTCATCAAATGCTTTAGGTTCGTTTTGAAGAACGATGTAAACAAAAGCATTAGGATCGGTTTCCCAACCTTTACATTTGTAACACCAGCCCAATACCTGACCACCTTCCACATTACCGGCACGTGGCACAGAATTACCGAATTTTTCATTTGGATATTGAGGCATATGTTTCAATACATGTATATTGTTCAGCATAATCTGGTCGCGCAGTTTTACACGACAAAGATTCAATACAGCATCTTGCATAGATTGTTGTACGAAGCAACCCTCACCTGTTTTTTCACGTTGCATCAAAGCAGCAAGCAAACCGATACACAGATGCATACCTGTATTACTATCGCCCAACGCTGCACCCGATTGTGTCGGAACATCGTCTGGTCCTTCCCACCAACCAGTAGTTGAAGCAGCACCTCCGGCACATTGTGCCACAGGCTCGAAAGCTTTTACTGATGCAAAAGGAGAATCATCATTGAAGCCCTTTATAGTACCATAAATAACGCGTGGATTAATTTTATGTACATCTTCCCATGAAAAACCTAATTCATCGGCCGCACCCGGATGAAGGTTTTCAACAAAAATATCAGCTTCTTTCAAAAGTTTAGTCAATATCTCTTTGCCTTCGGGGCTCTTTACATTCAATTCAATCGATCTTTTATTACAGTTAAGCTGCAAAAAATAGAGGCTATCCAAATCGGGATAGTCAAGAAGTTCAGTACGGGTTGGATCACCACTACCCACACGCTCAATTTTAATAACATCCGCTCCCAGCCATGCTAACATTTGCGTACAAGACGGGCCAGATTGTACCTGTGTCCAGTCAATTACTTTAATACCTTTCAATGGTGCAACATTTGGTGAAGTTGAAGCCATAATAATTCCTCCTAAATTAAAAGTTAAGTTATATTGAATTCTTTAATAGATAATTTATTCTATTTCATTACTTTAAACACATTTTTTAAATGATTGTTCAACTAATAAAATATCACTATTATGTTTAATCATGTTAATCTATTAACAATATCAAAATAACAATTCATAATTAAATAACGGAGCAAAGAGTATTTAAGAACAATCCTATTTTTAAGATATTTTTGTTCTTCAAAAGCTTCTTATAGCGCAGTCTGCCCTTTTGAACAAAATTGAAATTAATTCAACGCATCAGGAGGAATATCAGACTAAAAATAAAGAAGTAAAAAATTTCATAGTTTTTGAGAAGTGAATTATAAATATCAGAAGAAAAGAACAATTATAATATATTAAATTGTTAATCTGATAAATATTTTCAAACAAATTGTAAGTTCATTTACAATAAAAAAAAGCTGCCTGAATTAAATAATATTTTTAATTCAGGCAGCCTTTTTATCTATTTAATATTTATAATCCAAGCATATCGGGCCAGTAAGTATTATTGGCATCGGTTATAGATTCTTTCAGATCAAGTGTTCCATCGGCAGTATAAAACAGAGCATATTCCTTGTCTCCACTCTGGACTTCAAACAGATAAAGTGTAGATCGTGAAGGAAATGTCAGTTTAGTCAGATTATCGATTACCCAGTTTGCATATTCGCTCTTTGAGTAAGCTTCTTCGACTGCATCAGGCAATTGAGTTCTGAAAATTTCTTCTTCAGTCATTACCCAGGTGGCATTTACATTAAACCAGACATGAAGTTCTACATCATTTACATAACAATCGGCCACTTCATATTTTCCTTTTTTACTCCAGGTCACATCCGTAACATTGGGATACAGATTTTTCAATGCAGAAGTTATATCCGGATTGGTAGGTATATATGGATCATCTACTCCACCCCCACAACTAAATGTAGTAAATACAAGGAAGAAGGTAAGAAAGTACAAAATGGTCTTCTTTTTAATTAGTTCAGCCATAAACAAATAAGATTAGTTGCTATTAAAACATAAAACAATAATAGGGCATTGTTTCTATTTTTAATAACAACTAATCCTGTTAATAGATTATGTTTAAAAAGAGACCTAAAGTCTTTTTGAATTATTTAACTGATGCAAATTAATTAATCCTCCTTTTCAGGTAAATACAAATCTTCTAATTGTTCGTCTTTACGCATGGTCATTTTACCATCATAAGAAATACAAATTGATATCGGTATGTATAAATCTGTCTGAGGATAACAAACACTTGCCGCATAGTAGATACCAGCCGGAGTTGTTTTATTAAAGACCATTCCTTCGAGGATTGATTTCTTGAGAAAAGCTGCATCTATAATTGATGCAAAATCCTTCTTCGTGAACTTTTTACTATAAAAACTCTGCCCGTTGCGCAGCAGGGTGAGTTCTATGCTATTGTCCATATACAAATCGCCCATTTCACTTTTTACTTTGGGGAGTGATTCATCGGGAGTACGTATAATTAAGGAATTATAATCAATATCTTTATACTGAAAAGTAATATCAGTTTTGGAAGTCTGGAGACTTTGTGCACCATCCGGACTCTTTACGTCATTCAATAATACACCGGCTTCATTTCGTTGCTCACCTTGTTTTGCAGTTTTTTCAGAACAACTTGTTGCACTTAAGAATAACACAGAAAGTGCAGAACAATATAATATCTTTTTCATTGATGCATTTTTATTATAAAGACAAAGAAACAAAAACATCATGACTTTTACAAGAAAGGGATTTTGAAAACTGACAGAATGTTATCGAAAAAGCTCATCAGCATAGCACATTTAAGCCATTTGAAGGCCCAAAATACGCAATACTTTTAGTAGTTTTTCTCAATGCATTGCGTACAGTTACTTAAACCTTTGCGTAAAGTTATTAAATGCATAAGCTAAAACGACATACTTTATCTATCAAAAAGACAAAAAAAGCTGCATTCGGTTTTAACCGAATACAGCTTTTTCTATCAGTGTGAGTGATTATTATTTGCTTTTATTGCCACCTTTGTTTTTACCATCTTTTCCACCCTGACGTTTGCCATCTTTTTTGCAATTGTCAGTTGAATCGCGCTTAGCCTGGATTTCAGTATACTTTGTATATTGTTCAGGAGTAAGGATAGTTTTCAGCTTAGCATTATAAGCTGTTCTGTCAGCTTGTTTTTTTTCCTGCCATTTCTGACGTTCAGCTTTAGCAGCTTCTGTATTCTGCTGATCTTTAGCTGGTTTTTCAGGACGATTTGCTTCCAGTTGCTGAGCCTCAGCTATATTTAATTCCAAAACCTTTTGTTTCTGAGCATCTGTTAAAGACAGAGATTTAGCCATTCTTTCAGTTCTTTGCTCGGCTTTAGCTTTAGGATCCATATTTTTTTGTTTGTCACCTCTGCTCTGTTGTGCCATTGCAAGTCCACTCATCAAAACTACTACTAATAATAAAGCTACCTTTTTCATAATTGTCTATATTTAAAATAAATGATTAAATTGTTTTCTTGTTTTTGTTGCAACTGTTCTTATGACAATGCAATATTCAAAAAGTTTAAAAGGAAAATGTCATTTTAACACAAATACAAACTATTTGACATAAAGAAAAGTATCAAATAATCCTTTATCTATTTGACAACAAACCACTTAGCAGGTTTAAAGTATAGCTTTAAAAAATTTCTTGAAGCTATCATATTCACCATAACAGACCAAAACATCTCCTTTCTGAATCTTATAATCTTCGGTTAATCCATTGGCTATGGTTTTGTCTGTAATTGTAAATCCTACACAATTTACCAACGTTCCGGTTTCTTTTATTCCTATGATTTTGATTTGAAATTCACTATCAAGCTTTATTTCGTTGACAGAATAGCCTATAAGTTTATCGGGAACTTCGAACATGGCAACATAATATGTATCATCTATTCTGAAAGACTGTATAGAAGCACCAAACTCCAGTTGATCCACAAAATCGCGGGCAGCATATTCCTCAGGAGATAAAATACGGTCTATATTAAATGCCTCGAGAATAGCTTTATGCACATCATCAATGGCTCTGGCAAAAATTCTCTTTACTTTTCGCTCTTTTAGTAAAGCAACAATACGAATTGAAGCACCAAAGTTTTCACCGATGGCCACAATTACTGCATCGACTGTTGTAACGGGCAGAATATCGAGTGCATGGCTATCGCTTGCATCGAGTACAAAAGCTGTGGCAATCTTATCTTTTATATTTTCAACTCTGCTTTCGTTAATATCTGCTCCGATGACTTCATGCCCCATATTGGTAAATTCATCGGCAAGAACAGTCCCAAAATTTCCAAGTCCGATTATAATATATTTCATATCAGTTGATTATTATGTCATCTTTAGGATAACTATAGTTTGTAAATTTCTTCTGTTTAATAATGCCCAGCATCAGCGTTATGAGCCCTACCCTGCCGACAAACATCAATACACATATCAGAATCTTACTTTTGAAAACAAGCAGTGAAGTTGAATCCAGACTCGAACCTACCGTACTTATGGCAGAGATGCATTCAAACACGATGCTGATAATGGGCATTTCGGGTTGCCAAATAGAAAGCAGGAAAATCGAGACAAACAATATTCCAAGTGACATGATCACGGTTGTATTCGAACGGCGTATTGAGTCTTGTGAAATCTGTCTGTGGAAGATATTAACCTTATTCGATCCTCGTAAAACTGCATGCATATTGAGCACTACTGCAGCAAAAGCATTCATTTTTATACCACCAGCTGTAGATTGTGCTGCCCCTCCGATCCACATCAATACGATATATATAAGTACCGACTGCATGGTAAAAGCTGAAAGATCGACACTATTGAAACCGGCAGTTCTTGGACAAACTGCATTGAAAAAGCCCTGCGTCCACTTGTCGCCAACGGTCATTCCGGCAAATGATTCATTCCATTCAAAATAGACGATAGATAAAGTGCCTACTACCGTAAGAATGACTGTCATAATTAGTACGATACGTGTATTCAATTCATACAAATGCTTTCTTTTATATCGTGAGAGTTTAAATGAGCAGAGCGCTTTCCAGAAGTGCTTCAGATTATAGAATATAATATCTTTGAAATTAACGAGTATAGGGAAACCGATACCGCCAAGCAAAATCAGGAAAGAGATGATGATGTAGAAAGCATTATGTCCGGTCATCAACTTATACCATCCTAAATTATCGGGGACAGTAGAAAAACCGGCATTACAGAAGGCAGATATTGAGTGGAATGCCGCAAAACCAAACTCTTCTTTTAATGTCATACCCAATGTGCCGTGAACACTTACCCAGATTAATACCATTCCGACAAACTCAATGAAGAGGGTAAAAAACAGAATATATAATAAAGTAGATAATAAAGAATTCAGTGATTTGGAACTAACCATATCGCGCACAACGAGCTGATTGTACAACGAGGTATTACCCATAAAAAACATGGCAAAAAAACTAGTCAGTGTCATAATTCCCAAACCACCGATCTGAATCAGTATAATAATAACAACCATCCCCATAGTGGAGAAAGTTGATGAAACATCTACTGTTGTTAAACCCGTGACGCATACGGCACTGGTCGATGTAAACAAGGCATCTATCCAGGCCAGTGTAACTCCTTCCTGAGTAGATCGGGGAAGCAATAAAAGTCCGGTACCAATGACTATAATGACCAGGAAGCTGACTGCAAGTATTAACGACGGGTTGGTTCGCCTGCCCAGAAGACGAATTAGACTATCTGATAAATTGAGCAATGAGAATAAAGCCAGGATGGTAAGCCCGTATCCTTCACTATGAAAGAATTCCCATATTTTGGTAGTAAAGCCATGCCCTTCAGGATGGTGAAACAGAACAGGGATCAAAGTCAGATACAGCAATCCACTCAACACAAACGTCAGATGCTTGTACCGTTTTTTGAAGTTATGGAAGTTAATGAGCAGATTTATGGAAACATAAATTAAATAAACAATCCATATCCAGCGATAGAGTATTTTCAGATAATGAATATCTGCACTGGTCATGGGAAATCCATATTGATATACGACTCCTATGATAAGAAACAGCGATGCGATATTCGTAAATACTGTGACTATGGCAAGTATCACCCGAATATACGGCTGCAATAATTTATTTTGATATAGCAGAAGTTTATGGTAGAGTTTCATCGATAAGTAAACAATAAATATTCATTATTAAGAAAAATAACACAGTTAATGGGATAATTGTTGACTTTTTAACGGCTATTTTAAAATAATTCATATATTTGCCGCCCATATAACTCCTTAAGAATGACAACTATGAGTAATAAAACAAAGAGATATATTTTACCCGAAGAAGAGATTCCACACTATTGGTATAATATACAGGCAGATATGGTAAACAAACCTATGCCTCCGTTAAATCCGGCTACTAAAGATCCGCTGAAAGCTGAAGATATGTATCCGATTTTCGCTGAAGAGCTGTGTCGTCAGGAATTGAATCAGACAGATAACTGGATTGAAATACCTGAGGAAGTGCGCGATATGTATAAATATTACAGATGCACTCCCCTGGTTCGCGCTTATGGTCTGGAAGAAGCCCTTGGCACACCGGCACACATTTATTTCAAGAATGAGAGTGTGAGTCCGATGGGTTCACATAAACTGAATTCAGCTATTCCACAAGCTTATTATTGTAAGAAAGAAGGGGTGACCCATGTAACCACTGAAACAGGTGCAGGACAATGGGGCGCATCGCTGGCTTATGCAGCTAAACTCTTCGGACTGGAAGCAGCAGTGTATCAGGTAAAAATCAGTTATGAACAAAAGCCTTATCGTCGTAGCATCATGCAAACTTATGGTGCACAGGTTACTCCCTCACCATCTATGTCTACCCGTGCCGGTAAGAATATCCTGACTGAACACCCTAATCATCAGGGATCATTAGGTACAGCTATTTCTGAAGCTATCGAACTGGCGCATAGTACTCCGGGATGTAAATACACTTTAGGCTCAGTACTTAGCCATGTTACACTTCATCAAACTGTTATTGGTCTTGAGGCAGAAAAGCAGATGGCCATGGCAGGTGAATATCCTGATGTGGTGATTGGTTGCTTTGGTGGTGGTTCTAACTTTGGTGGTATCGCATTTCCTTTTATGCGTCACAATATCCTGGAAGGTAAGAAAACGCGCTTTGTGGCTGCCGAACCGGCGTCATGTCCTAAACTAACCCGCGGAAAATTCCAGTATGATTTTGGTGATGAAGCCGGATACACTCCACTTCTACCTATGTATACACTCGGACATAATTTTGCTCCTGCTAATATTCATGCCGGTGGTTTGCGTTACCATGGTGCAGGTGTTATCGTTTCGCAGTTAATGAAAGACGGGATGATGGAAGCAGTGGACATTAAACAACTGGAATCATTCGAAGCAGGTTGTTTGTTTGCTCAGGTAGAAGGAATTATTCCAGCTCCGGAGTCTTGTCATGCTATTGCAGCAGCTATTCGCGAAGCCAATAAATGCAAAGAAACCGGAGAAGAAAAAGTAATTCTGTTTAACTTGTCAGGACATGGCTTAATTGACATGGCTTCTTATGATAAATATCTGGCCGGTGATTTGGTAAACTATTCGTTAAGCGATGAAGAAATAGAAAAGAACATAGATAAACTGGGAAATCTGGTTTAATTATACATTTTCAAGAAAAACAAAAAAGCGGAATGATGCAGTTGAGCCTCATTCCGCTTTTCTTATATCGCATTATTCCTGTCAGCTGCGAGAAACCTGAAGTCCTTTTTCAGAAAGAGACATATCTACAAAACGTGCCAATGGATTGATTGGATTCTCTGTCAATATTTTGCGGATACAAGCAGCTGCCTGCGGATCTTTGGCTACCATATAAAGATAACCTCCACCACCGGCTCCCGGTAATTTATAACCTAATGTATAATCTTTAATCTTATCGATAATACTTTCAACTGCCGGAGGATTTGTTCCCTGATCCAAAGCCTTATTCTGCATCCATGTTTTACCAACTAAACGACCGTATTCTGCAAAGTTCCCGCGCATAATTGCTTCGTTCATATCCAGTGCATGCTGCTTCATTTCATTGAGTAATGTAAGGTGCTGCTGCGAATTCAGGAACATGGAGCGGACTATATCCTGAAGTATGCCTTTTGCCGTACGGGTTATTCCGGTGTAATACAGCAAATGACATTCACGATATTCACTAAGCGTAAAGAGTTGTTCGGGAAGCCAGCGAACTAAAGGTGTCTGATCGAAACCGGGTTTTGTCTGAAGAAGTTTCAGTCCGGGGAATACACCACCATATTGATCCTGCCAGCCACCGCCTGTAGTCAGTAATTGTTCTAACACCAGCGTATAGCGACAAATATCATTTTTATCCCATGAAAGACCGCAGAAATCGTTGACTGCTCCTAAAACCGTTGAAGCAAGAATTGAGCTTGTTCCCAATCCAGAACCTGCCGGAATTGCAGCAAGCAATGTAATTTCTATTCCTGAACCAAAAGCCTTTAACTGCTCTTCAAGCGATTGATATTTCTCATTTGAAAACTCGGGAATAAAACCGGCCAATGCAAGCGCTGCCTTTGGAATAGAAAATGGTGAACCAATCTTCTTATAATCCTTCAACTCATCGTAACTCGTCAAAATTTCACGGGCACCCATATCAATAGAGCGCATTACTATTTGGTATTCTTTACTTGGCTTTACATAAACCTGCAAAGGAGGTTGCCCGTTCAGTTCGATAGCCAGATTGACCACATTGCCACCAGCATAAAGTGAATATGGAGGTGTGTCGGTCCAGCCACCGGCAACATCGATACGCACCGGACTTCTTGCCCAGACGATTTGATCGGCATATACGCTTAAACGAGGTTGTACATGATTTGTGCAAACTTCATTTAATAAACCTTTTCTGAGCCAGCTGAATGCTTTTTCTTCTTCGGAAGAAGCATCTCCATCTTTATTTAATTGCATCATTCGGGCACGCAGCATGTTATTATGCATTTGCAGATGATGCGACTCTGTCTCAGGTAATACGTCGGGCAACTCCATCTTCAGACTGCACATTTCTTTGGCTGCATCTTCCAAATCTAACTGATAGAAAATACTCTTTTCGTAATTTGCCGAAAGCGCTTTCCAGTTTTCACGTCTGTAATCCTCACGCTGCTTGTATAAACGTTTCAAATTTGCCTTTGCCGAAATCTGATCGGCAGTGAGTCTGGGCAATTTCAGCCAGAGTTCTTTTCCTTCGATAAGCTCCGGTTCACTTGTCATCCAGCGAATAAGTAAGCCTAATTCGTCGGTCGAATCTGTTACAGGAAACAGACAGGCTCCTTGCAAATCTTGTTTATCTCCTGATATGTCATTCAGCGTAATTCCCCTTTTATCCATCCATTCAATGAATGGAATATTCATATAGGTAGTGGTAACAGTAGATAAATTGCCTTTAAAGACATCATCCATACCATAAGGGCGAGCAACAAATGAAATGTCACCGACAGGAACTACATCAACACACATTCCGTCGGTCAGTGTAATAGTCCAGTCATTTGCCGGAATGCCGGTAATAATTTGTCGGGACGTTAGGGACCAGCCTTTGCCTACCTGACTGTTTTCAATCCAAAGAAGTTCATTTTTCGGAGTAAACGTAATTCCGGTAACTGAGTTCTGTACGAAAATACCCGGACTTGGCTTTACTTTTTTATGCATAATCATACGCTGATCACGTACTTTTTGCTGCACAGCCATGGTAGATGTAATAAGTTCTCGACTTGTACCATAATGATAAAACTCACAGCCCGGCAAAGGCAAGATTGCGACTGAGAGTTGATTCACTTCATCATCCTTCACTTCCGGATGTTCGCCAAGAGCTCTGCCGAAATCAGAATACAGGTCATAATATATCGTTTCTCCGCTTTCAGCATTTATCGAACGCTTTTTTAGCATTTCCACAGCACGGTCACTCAGCAACCATACTCCTATATCCATTAAGAATAAATGAGTTTTAGACAGATTCTCGAGTTCTTCAATCGTAGGTTTCTGAAGCATAAAGTCGAGTTGTCCCGGAGTATCCCGGTGCGATACAAAAACACCATGACGTGTGGCAAGTGACGGATTCACCCACGAACCATAACACACCACATCGGCTTCGGGAATGGATTGAAGAATACCCTCAGATCGAAGATAAACATCGCCACTGGCAATCAACGTATTTAATCCGGCAGGTGCCAGCTCCATGATTTTCTCGTAAAGTGGCAATTGCAGAGAAAGAAGATTCTGTCCCAGTTTTTGTCCGCGTTCCCAGCAAAAAACCGGAATTGGGGTTAATATTTTACCTGAAGGAGCATACCCGGGCAAGCGACGGCTTTGTCCGCCGGCATGAAGCAGAATACGTTTTTCTTTAGATAACCATTGCGCAAAGTCTTCCTCCTTACACTCATTTTTATAACAGGCATCCAAAAGCCAGGTAGTACCTCCGCCCGATCCCAATTTTTTATTTACCGGATCGGAAGTGCAAAACCATTCGGGTTTATTGGCTTTTTCGAGATCATAGAAACATTCCACAAGATTTGGTGGCAAAGAAAGGAGTTTCTTCATTGTATATTGTTTTTAAGATTTTCAAAAGTATCGATTATAGTTTCACAAAAATATTAAAGGAGAAGTTAGCATACAAACATAAACGCGATAAATCATTTAATTTACTAAAAATCGTGAACAAGGTGACCTCAG
Organism: uncultured Bacteroides sp.; assembly: GCA_947074195.1. Classification (GTDB taxonomy): domain Bacteria; phylum Bacteroidota; class Bacteroidia; order Bacteroidales; family Bacteroidaceae; genus Bacteroides. The sequence continues at coordinate 7,896 of CAMTOS010000035.1, read as the reverse complement.
CATATGTATATATAAGGTAAATTTTAAAACCTCTTCCTTATGAAAACTAAAATACAGCTTATCGATTTGACAACCTCGAAAATAAGTGATTATCCGATTGAAGCAAATAAAAGTATTGATGAGATTGTAGCAGAATTACAAACAATACCCAATGGTACGATGATTGCTTTCATTCCCGATCAGCCTAATGAAATTGTGGTGATGGATTGTCCCGGTGGTGGCCTGGCCCATATAAATGTTGGGCACGAAGGTTATCAGGCAGCTATGTGGTTCAACCAGCATAACATTACTTTTCTGATGCTGAAATACCGATTCCCGGCTGAACTGGAAAATGGTCCGTTGAGTGATACTTTTACAGGAGTCAGATTGATGAATAAGCTGTTCTCCGATTATAAAAAGAAAGGAGTTATGGGTGCATCTGTAGGCGGTTATCTGGCTGCAAATGTTGCTTCAGAGATAGATAAAGAAAACGCTCCCGACTTCCAGATATTAATGTATCCGGTGATTAGTATGAGAGATGGACTGACACATGTTCCTACGCGCGAAAAATTGTTTGGAACGGATTTAAGCGATGATGATAAAATAAAGAAATCTTTAGAACTGAATATCAATGAAAAAACCCCGCAGACTTTTCTTGTTCTCGCAGGAAATGATCCGATTGTTCCTCCGACAAGCAGTTGTATTTATTGCGAAAAGTTAATTAAGAAAGATAAATCTGTATCTTTGCATCTCTATCCGGAGGGCGGACATAGTTTTGGTTTTAATGAATTTACCTATAAAAAAGTCTGGCTTGAAGAACTGGAAGTATGGATTTCTGCCTTAAATTAAAAACAATTTTTAATTAAAAGCATTATTATAGATAAAACACATCTCTTGAATGAAACTGAAAATAATATTTATTTTATTGCTCTTTCTGAGTACTCCAGTAGTTGCCCAGCAGGAAACTCTTGATTTTGCCTCAATTAATTCAGGAGAAACTTCGCAAAATAAAAATGGGAAATCAGGAAGTTTTTTTGTTAAACTTCTTCATTTCTTTAGTGACTATGATACGACTTATGTAGAACCAAACAAGTATAATTATGCGTTTATGATCGATGATTATACCAGTTATGAATATTATACACTCAGAGGTAATAGTCCTGATAAACAAAAGATTCGTTTTTCTCCAAATCCACACAATAAACTCGGGTTTTATTTCGGCTGGCAGATTTTCTTTATCGGCTGGTCTATCGACTTAAATGACCTTGGAAAGCATAAAAAAGGGAGCAATAAAGGTACAGACTTTGAACTGAGCTTATATAGTTCGAAAATAGGGGTTGATCTTTATTACCGCCGGACTAGTAATGATTATAAGATTCACGATTTAAAGGGCTTCCCAAAAGATGTACCAAAAGATTATTCGATGCATTTTAAAGGTTTGAAGGTAAATATGAAAGGGATAAACCTGTTTTATGTTCTGAATAATCGTCGCTTTTCCTACCCTGCTGCTTTTAGCCAATCTACCAATCAGCGAAAAAGTGCAGGCTCATTTATAGCGGGAATGTCATATACTGATCATAATCTGCACTTTGATTATACCAAACTTCCGCTTATTATCCAGTTGAATATGGATCCGGAGATGAAAGTTAATCACATTAAATATCAGAATTATGGTATCAATTTCGGTTATGCCTATAACTGGGTATTTGCTTATAACTTCCTGGCATGCCTCTCTATCAGTCCTGAATTTTCTTATAATGTTTCGAGAATTGAGAATACAGAAGAAGGGACCAATGAATGGGATAATCGGGTGAAAGTAGACTTTATTCTTCGTGCAGGTGTAGTATGGAACAATACAAAGTGGTATGCCGGTGCTTGTTTCCTGGGACGCACATTTGATTTCAGTCAGCGACATTTCAACCTGAACAATGGTTATGGTACTTTGCAAATATATACTGGTTTCAATTTCGGCATGAAGAAGGAATATCGCGATGCAAAGAAAAAACAAAAACGACTATATAAAGACCCTTATCTCTTTCAATAAATAAGTACTCTTTTACCCATCAATAAAATCCTGATAATTTGATGGTAATCTCCATATTCTTCTTATTTTTGCAGCCATCTGAATTAAAAATGGCTTATGAAGAACCATCCCGACAGTAACCTTTCCTCTTTTCATCGCTTCAGACAATGGAGCCGGAAAGAGTATGCCCTTTTCAATAGCGTGGGCAGGGAAGTTACCATTGGTCATCTTCACCACAATGTTGCTGATTCTTCAGTGAATAAGCCATCTTCCCATTCCAATAAAATACAACACCCTTTTATGACTATAAACGAATTAAAAGAGCGGGTGCTTTCCGGTGGTACTATTACCCCTGAGGAAGCGGCCTGGCTGGCCAGTGCAGCCTATAGCGAAGAACTATATGCAGCGGCACACGAAATTACACAACAATGTGCTTCACGCGAGTTTGATATGTGTTCTATCATTAATGCCAAATCGGGCAGATGTCCTGAAAACTGCAAATGGTGCGCACAATCTTCTCACTACCAAACCAAAGCCGATGTTTACGATCTTGTTTCGGCTGACGAATGCCTCAGACAGGCTACTTATAATGAAAAACAAGGTATTGCACGTTTCTCCCTGGTGACCAGCGGACGAAAACCTTCTCCCAAACAGCTTTCTCAACTGTGCGATACGACCCGACTTCTCCGCAAAAAAAGCTCTATACAACTTTGTGCTTCTTTAGGTTTATTATCAAAAGACGATCTTCAATCTTTATTTGATGCAGGGATTACCCGCTACCATTGCAACCTTGAGACTGCCCCATCTTATTTCAATAAACTTTGTACTACCCATACGCAGGAACAAAAACTGGCTACACTGGCTGCTGCCCGCGAGGTTGGTATGGATATTTGTTGCGGTGGCATTATCGGGATGGGCGAAACAATGGAGCAACGCATTGAGTTTGCTTTTACACTTCGCGATCTGAATGTGGGATCTATTCCAATCAACCTGCTTAGTCCGATAGAGGGCACACCATTAGAGGGACAGGCTCCTTTAACCGACGAGGAAGTTTTAAGAACAATTGCTTTATTTCGCTTTATCAATCCAAAAGCTTATTTGCGTTTTGCAGGGGGTCGTGCACAACTCTCAGAAGAGACTATGCGGAAATCTTTGCATGCAGGGATCAACTCAGCAATTGTGGGCGATTTACTGACGACCATCGGTTCGAAAGTAGATGAGGATAAAGAGATGATTTTATCCGAAGGCTATGACTTGCCTGTTTCCGCTTTCGACCGTGAACACTTGTGGCATCCTTATACCTCGACCACCAATCCGCTACCGGTATATAAAGTCGATCATGCAGATGGTTCTACCATAACTCTGAGCAATGGCAAAACACTGATTGAGGGTATGTCGTCGTGGTGGTGTGCCATTCATGGCTATAATCATCCGGTATTAAATAAGGCGATTGAAGATCAGACCAAAAAGATGGCGCACGTGATGTTTGGTGGTCTGACTCATGATCCGGCCATTGAACTTGGCAAGTTATTACTCTCGATTGCACCTGCTTCGATGCAGAAGATTTTCTATGCCGATTCCGGTTCAGTAGCTGTAGAAGTGGCCATGAAGATGGCTGTACAGTACTGGAACGCTGCCGGTAAACCTTTAAAGAATAATTTTGCAACTATTCATAATGGCTATCATGGTGATACATGGAATGCCATGTCGGTGTGCGATCCGGTGACAGGAATGCATAGTATTTTCGGTAGTTCATTGCCGGTACGCTACTTTCTGCCCCGCCCTCAATCAAGATTTGATGCAGCGTTTGATCCGAAAGATATTGAGCCGCTGAAAGAGCTGCTCGAAACGAAGGCTGATGAAATAGCTGCCTTTATCCTTGAGCCCGTCGTACAGGGTGCCGGTGGTATGTGGTTTTATCATCCTGAATATCTGAAAGAGGCTGCATGCTTATGCCATGAACACAATGTATTGCTTATTTTCGATGAAATTGCGACCGGTTTTGGCCGCACGGGCAAGTGCTTTGCATGGGAACATGCAGGTGTTGAACCGGATATCATGTGCATAGGCAAGGCTTTAACGGGTGGATATATGACGCTTTCGGCGGTGCTGACCACAAATGCCGTGGCCGATATGATTTCAAACCATTCACCGGGTGTGTTTATGCACGGACCTACCTTTATGGGGAATCCGCTGGCGTGTGCGGTGGCGTGTGCTTCTACAAAACTGTTTATCGAGTCTGACTGGCAGAGTAAAGTCAATCGTATTGAGCAGCAACTGATCAGCGAATTAACTCCTGCCCGTGAATTGCCTTTTGTCAATGATGTACGTGTGCTTGGTGCAATTGGTGTTATCGAGTTGAAGCATCCGGTCGATATGGCTTTTATGCAACGTCGTTTTGTAGAAGAAGGAGTCTGGATTCGTCCGTTTGGCAAATTGGTTTATGTGATGCCTCCTTATATCATTGAACCGGAACAGCTGAGCAAGCTAACGAGTGTGATGATTAAAATTATTCGCGAGTTATGAGTCTTTACGAACGAATGCAGTCTGAATTACAAGCTTTAAGTGAAGCTGGTAATTTAAGGAGTTTACCGGATATCATTCATCAGGGCAATGATGTGATTGTGGGAGGACAGAAGATGTTGAATCTTTCATCGAATGATTATTTAGGATTGGCTTCGAGAGAGGATTTGCGCCTTGAGTTTATGAATAAGATGGCTACGGAGCCTGAGTTATTCAGTAGTTCGTCGAGCCGTTTGCTGACGGGTAACTTTACGGCATATCAATCTCTGGAGAAAAGTTTATGCCGATTATTCAATGCTGAAGCTGCACTGGTATTTAATAGCGGATATCATGCCAACACAGGTATTCTTCCGGCTATTTGCACAAATGAAACATTGATCCTGGCAGATAAACTGGTACATGCCAGCCTCATCGACGGTATTCGTTTATCGGCCGGAAAATTTATCCGCTACCGTCACAATGACTATGCACAATTAGAACGTTTGCTCCAGACGCATCATAAAGATTACAAACAGATTATTATCGTTACTGAGAGTATTTTCAGTATGGATGGCGATGTGGCTGATTTGAATTTGCTTATCGGTTTGAAAAAGGCATACGACAATGTTTATCTTTATGTAGATGAGGCTCATGCCTTTGGTGTGCGTGGCGAGAATGGTTTAGGCATGGCAGAAGAGTTGAATTGTATGCACGATATCGACTTCCTTGTAGGAACATTTGGCAAAGCACTTGCATCGACTGGTGCCTATATTATCTGTAAAAAGGTGGTTCGCGATTATCTGATTAACCGTATGCGCACGCTGATTTTCACAACGGCGTTACCTCCGGTTTGTGTGGCGTGGACTGATTTTCTGTTGAATAAATTGCCGGACTTTAAAGAAGAGCGAAGAACATTGAAAACAAGCAGTATCTATCTGAAAGCAATAATTGAGGAGAAAGGTTTTGTGTGCCCTTCAACCAGTCATATACTCCCCCTGATTATCGGCAAAAGTAGTGATGCCATAAAGGTGGCGAAGGCTTTACAGAAAGAAGGGTTCTATGCACTGCCGGTACGTCCGCCAACTGTTCCCGAAGGAACGTCGCGCATTCGTTTTTCGCTGACTGCCGCAATCACTATCAATGAACTCGAAAAATTAAAGCCACTCCTATGAAGTATAAATATGTAGTAAAAGATAACCATCCCACGCTAACACTCTTCTTTGCCGGATGGGGAATGGATGAACATCCTTTTAGTGAGCTGAGACCTATTGAAAGTGATTTCATGGTGTGCTATGATTACAGGTCTCTTGAATTCGACTGGTCTTTAGTCGAAAATTATACAGCCATTAAAGTGGTGGCCTGGTCGATGGGCGTATGGGCAGCCACTCAGGCAGGACTTCCCGTGGATCTGCCAATAGTGAGTCGTATCGCCATTAACGGTACACCATGGCCTGTGGATAATCAATATGGCATATTGCAAAATATTTTCGAGGGAACACTTGCCGGATTGAACGAGAATACGCTTCGTAAATTTCAATTACGTATGTGTGGCGGCGGAGAAGCTTTTCGTGAGTTTCAGCAAATCGCTCCACAAAGAACGGTAGATGAATTACGTACAGAACTTGCTACCATCGGAGAATTATATCAAACTCTACCCGAAAAAGATTTCGCATGGGATATAGCTCATGCCGGACAAAAAGATATGATTTTTCCTTATGCCAATCAGCTTGCGGCGTGGGAGAAAGCAGGGGTAAAAGTATCAGCCGGCGAAGATGCCCATTACGATGCATCGGTATTTAAGCATTATTTAAATGCTATTTAAACAGTATTTATTATGGATAAAACATTAATCGCAGAACGCTTTACCAAGGCCATTGGTACATATAGCAATGAAGCCGGCGCACAAAAAAAGATAGCCAGACACATGGCGCATCTTCTGCAACAACATATGCATAATTACACGCCCGACAGGATTGTAGAATTCGGTTGCGGCACGGGTAATTATTCACGATTACTACATGAGATGTTCAGACCACAGCACATGCTGATAAACGACATCTGCAGTGAGGTTCGCTATGCTTGTAAAGACCTGACCGACAAAGGGGTAGTATTTGAAAATGGTGATGCCGAATTTCTGGCTTTCCCTCACCAATCGGAACTAATTACCTCGTGTTCTGCCCTGCAATGGTTCGAAAACCCGGAGTGTTTTTTTATGCGTTGTCATGAGTTTTTGTCTGAAAATGGCTATCTGGCCTTCAGTACTTTCGGGAAAGATAATATGATGGAGATGAAAGGAACAACAGGTAGCGCACTCGATTACAGATCGCTTGCTGAACTCGAAGAGGCATTGTCACCCCGTTTCGATATCGTTCATAGCGAAGAGCAGATACTGACATATCACTACTCTCACCCTATGGATGTACTACGCCACCTGAAAGAGACGGGAGTAACAGGTATTTCATCTTTTCAGTGGACCAAAGGCAAACTCATTGATTTCTGTGAGCAATATAGTTTCAAATATCAATCAGCCAATGGTGTATCGCTAACTTATCACCCCATTTACATCATCGCAAAAAAGAAGAATTCATGAAGCAGAATATCTATTTTATAAGTGGTATTGATACCGATGCAGGCAAAAGTTATGTTACCGGTTTCCTGGCCCGTCAGTATATGAACGAGGGTGTGAATGTGATTACGCAGAAACTGATACAAACAGGAAACGTGGGTTATTCAGAAGATATCGACCTGCACCGTAAACTGATGGATATGGGTATGACTGAAGCAGATAAAGCAGGATTGACTATGCCGCAGATTTTTTCTTATCCGGCATCACCGCATCTGGCCGCCAGACTGGACGGGAAAAGCATCGATTTCGATAAGATTGATGAAGCTACCCGGGAATTGTCGGAGCAATTTGATGTGGTTTTACTCGAAGGAGCTGGCGGACTGATGGTTCCGCTAACGGAAGATTTGCTCACTATCGATTATGTGAAAGAGAGAGATTATCCGGTGATTCTGGTGACTTCGGGAAAATTAGGAAGTATAAATCATACGCTGCTTAGCCTTGAAGCCATAAAAGCCAGAGGGTTAAAACTACATGCCGTAGCTTACAACCTCTACCCCACTGTGGTGGATAAAACCATTCAGAATGATACGATGATGTTTATTCAGAAGTATCTGGAAAAACATTTTCCGGATACAGAATTTATTGTCGTTCCAGAGATAAGAATCTGACCGTTTTACATCCGTTTTTCAGCTTCTCATTTTTACTTTGACAGCAAGCTATCGGCAACGAGCCGGCAAGCTATGACTGACTTAGTGGCGATAGCTCACCAGCAGACTGGTGCGCTATCGCCACTAAACATATATTATTACGCTATAGAAGTATCTAT
>CAMTOS010000034.1 GCA_947074195.1 uncultured Bacteroides sp. | reverse complement strand
AGGGATTTTATTATAGACTAATAAAAAATCAATTACAAAACAATTAAAAGCGACAAATATGAAAACATTTTTATCAATTCTATTATTCGGTTTAATATCATTCTTACCGAATTATTCGTTTGGACAAGATATAACAGGTACTATATTTTCTGCCAGCGATTCACTGCCAATCTCAGGTGCTACAATTCGACTCACAGGATTGGATTCAACACTTATCAAGGGAGGAATTTCAAATTCAGATGGAACATTTGTTTTAAATGTGGCAAAAGAAAATCAAATGAATATTGTTATTTCTTTTATTGGTTTCCAGAATGAACAAATTCTAATAAAGGGAATTAGTAAAAATATGAATTTGGGTAAAATCTATTTAATCGAAGATGCCACTAATCTCGAGGAGGTCATTGTTGAAGCAAAACAAAGAATTAACAAAGTTGATAGGTCTATTATTATTCCTTCAGCAATTCAATTGAAAGTTTCCAATTCTTCATTGGGCTTACTACAAAACTTGAATCTCCCGGGGTTGTATGTTGATGTATTAGAACAAAATGTTAACATTAATGGAAGCCAACCGATATATATGATTGACGGCATAATAAAGACTAAACATGATTTCTTATCAGTTAATCCCAAAAACATAGCAAGGATTGAATATGAGGACTTGCCGTCAATTCGTAATATGGACAAAAACGTAGGGGGAGTGATAAATGTTATATTGAAAAAAAAGGAAAAAGGTGGAAATTTCTGGGGTAATTTTTTAGGCTCTCCTGTAACAGGATTTCTGAACATGGATATTTATTTCGCTTATAATTGGTCCAAATCTGAATTATCAGTTAATTATTTCAATAATTGGAGAAATTATACACATAGAGTAACTGATAAAAATGAAAAATTTATATCTCCCGATACTGAATTTGAAAGAAATTTTATTGGGGTAGATTCTCCTTTCGGGTATATAAACCAAGGAATATATTTGAATTATACTTATCAGTATGATAAGAATACGATGTTTAGTGCGGCATTGAGAAATGATTTTGGCAAACAACACACTTCTGTCAATGGGGATATTGCAGACTCACATAAGGAATTGTCTTTTTATAGAAATAGCAAATCATCATTTGATTCTTACATACCAGCACTTGATTTGTTTTTCAAACGCAAATTTGAGAATATGCAATCATTGGAAATAAATATGGTAGGTACATACCAAAATTCTGATTATGAAAGAATTTTAAAAGACATTTCAGAAAAGTATGAGAATAAAATATCAAACAGAATAGACAATTCAGGAAGATCTTTAATAACAGAAATTGTTTATAATAAAGATTTTAAAAAACTTAATATTAATTTGGGGTATCAAAATATGGTAAGTTCTTATGCGAACAAATACAATGATGCTTCGGTTGAAAATGAAAACCTATCTGAGAACAATAATTATGTGTATGGAAGTCTATCAGGATCTATTGATAAGTTTTCATATCGTTTTGGTACTGGAATAAAGTTACTTTCGGTGAAAAATGATGAGTATAATAAACTTTATGTAAAAAATCATTCTACATTATCTATGCTGTATACAGTAAATGATAATTTTGATATTAGATTATCAACATTTTATACACCACATCTTCCTAATTTGTCACAATTAAGTAATGTAATACAAAGGTATGATGAGTTAATATTGATGAAAGGCAGTCCAAATCTGAAAGCTGCATATACTATCGGAAGTAAATTTTTTGCTAATTACCAAAAAGGTAAATTTAATTCAAGCCTTTCGGTGGGTCTTCAACGGCGTGTAAATACTATTTATATAGATGTTCAGCCATTTGATGGAATAACTTTCATTTCAGAACCAAAAAATGCCAAAGGGGATAATCATTTTAATATGGAATACAGATGTTCTTATTTAGGACTTCTTAATCACATTAATTTATTTTCCACTATCGGTTTTAATTCATTCAAATCTGAAGGAGAAAATTATAAGCACCATTTGAATAATTTTTATTGGGATTTATCCGTTCAAGTGTATTGGGGGAAATGGACTCTTTCAGGATATTATGTTAAGCCTAAAAGAAGTTTGCTAGCCCAAACAATAGATATGGGAGAAAACAATTCACAAATATCATTGGGATTTAAACATAAAAATCTAGATATTTTTGCTGCCCTTAAATATCCGTTTGAAAAGATAGGATGGCAATGGAGTGAAGAAAACCTCTCTAAAGTAGCTCCAAGCAGTACACATGTTTACATTAAAGATAATAACCGAATGATAGTTTTGGGTTTAACTTATTCATTGAATTTCGGAAAGAATCTAAGGAAATTAAGTAAGAATCTTAATAACAATGATTCAACAAAAAGCATCTTAAAAGTTCAAGAATAATGAAACTCATGGTAGGTTTGTTTTATCATTTATGGATAACCGTTTTTTATGTAAGGAATAGATATTAGAAGCAAAATGTTTGTAGATATATAAGAAAAATATTGCTTTTCGTTAAAATAATAATAATCAAAAAGCAATTACACAAATTTCGGTAACCAAAATTCATTGAAACAAGAATCTTGCATCATTTTAATGTAACTATATATTTATCGGACTATTTTTTAATAAATACAAGACTTTAATTCTTAATTTATTAATGCTTAGTGAAGGAGGCTGTCTAAACTTGTTAGATAGGCTCTTTTTTTCTGTAAATACAAGAAAAGTCTGTATCGATAGCCGATATAACTAAAGAAATGTGTTTTTTTGTAGTATATAAATTAATGAGATAATACATGAAGAGTTTTGCATCCGATAATAACTCAGGTGTGCATCCTGATATAATGCACGCCATAATTACGGCTAACGATGAACACGCTATAGGTTATGGCGATGATATATGGACCCTTGAGGCCGAAAAGAAAATCAAGACTGCTTTTGGCACCGATTGTGAGGTGTTGTTTGTTTTCAACGGAACGGGTAGTAACGTCGTGGCATTGCAGTTAATGACACGTCCGTACAATAGCATTATTTGCGCCGAAACCGCACATATCTACGTTGATGAATGTGGTGCCCCTGTAAAAATGACCGGTGCTCAGATCAGACCGGTTGTTACTTCGGATGGTAAACTTACTCCATCGCTTATCGAACCCTATCTGACCGGCTTTGGCGATCAGCATCATTCTCAGCCCTCAGCCATATACATATCGCAATCTACAGAGTTGGGAACGATTTATACCACCGATGAACTAAAGGCCATAACGGCACTTGCACACGCTAAAGGCATGTATGTACACATGGATGGTGCGCGTATAGCCAATGCCTGCGCGGCACTTAATGTATCGCTGAAAGAAATGACTGTCGATTGTGGTATCGATACATTGAGTTTTGGCGGGACTAAAAATGGATTGATGATGGGTGAGTGTGTCATTGTTTTCCGTGAAGAATTAAAAGCTGCTTCACGTTTTATACGGAAACAGTCTGCACAGCTATCTTCTAAAATGCGCTATATCTCGTGTCAGTTTACACCGTATCTTGAAAATAATCTATGGTTGCGAAATGCAGCACATGCCAATAAAATGGCTGAAACGCTTTCAGAAGGTCTGCACAAAATTAAAGATCTGGAATTTACTCAGGTTCCACAAACCAATCAGATTTTCGTGCGCATGAATCATGCGCTTGCAACAAAAATGCTGGAACACTATTTCTTCTATTTCTGGAATGAAGTAAATAGTGAAGTCCGCTTCGTAACTTCGTACGATACCGATGAAGAAAGCATTCATCAGTTTCTGAATACACTTTATGCGGAAGCCGCCAAGCTTGACTTGTTATTAAAATAATTGATTCTAAACTTTTAAATATCCCGATATGAATACGAACAACAATTTCAGATATGCGATAAACAGCACCCGGTTATTCGTCACTCTCGTCTTGTGCTTTTGTGCCACATGCGGAATTTCTGCGCAGAAGCTGGCAAAGGAAGTCTTTATTGCGATGCCCGATTCACTGAACCTGTTGCTGACTTCGGTAAACCGTGCCGACTGCATCGATTTTCTGGAAAGTAATATGCCGGCAAAAGTGGAAAATCGCCTGGGAGGAACCAGTGAAATGACGGCACTCACCGACGATTATATACGAATGGATATGTCATCATCCAGCAATTGGGAAATGAAGCTTTTGCCTGCCGGAGATACGCTGCAGGTGATTTGTACCATTACAACCGTATGTGCTCCGGTTTGTGACAGTGAAATTCGCTTCTATACCACCGACTGGAAAGAATTGGCTATCGCCGATTATTTTCCGCAAAAACCGGTGATGAACGATTTTCTGAATGTTCCGTCAAAAGAAGAGGCTCTGTATGAGTTTAATAAAGCCATCGTTCCTGCCGATCTTTTTATTTATGAAGCGAAACTATCGCCCGAGGATGAGGAGTTAACACTAACGCTGACTACTCCCGAATATATGGAAAAAGAGGCAGCCGAAAAGTTAACCCCTTTTCTGGACCGCCCCTTGAAATATCATTGGAGTAATAATCGTTTTTTACCCCTTAACGCAAGAGTCAATGAATGATTTCATATCTGCCTGATTCTCTTCGGCACTTTGTAAAAGCTTAAACTGAGCTTTGGTACGTACTAAATTATGATCGGGATATTTAATCTTGTAATAAATATCCCCATTAATATAATCTGTCAGAAAGCGCACGCATTGCATATATGGAAACAGTGCTGCTGCATATGGCAGATTTTCTGTTTCTACAGGAGTCAGGAACGGGCCTGCACCTTCAAGATAACCTTTCGTAAACGCGCGGAAGATATCCATATTGAAATTAACGCGCTCTAAATCCTTATCATCCTCATCGCCCGTATTGGCACCGGTTCTCAGGAAATCTCCGAAATCAGAGAAGATAAAGCTCGGCATCACCGTATCAAGGTCGATTACGCAAAGCACTTCGCCATTTTCATCAAACATCATATTATTTACTTTCGTATCGCAGTGACAAATGCGTTTAGGAAGTTTGCCATCCCGGTAAAGTCTTTCGGCTTTGCACATTTCATCAGCCCGCTTTTCGATTTCATCAATATAATATTTCACTTCATCCAACCGGTTGGCTTTGTTTTCTGCAATGGCATCACGAAGCTGTTTCAGTCTAAATTCCATATTATGGAAATCAGGTATAGTCTCTTCTAACTTCTCAGGAATGTCAGCAAGTTTGGCCTGGAAATCACCAAATGCCTTACCCGCGAAATATGAATATTCAGGATTAACAGTTTCGTATGTTTTGGCATTGGGAATGAAGACCATCATTCTCCAGTAATTCTCACCGTCGAAATAATAAGTTTTACCGTCCATGGCAGGGATGAAATGCAAAACCTTACGGTCGATATCTTTTTCGCCCGATTCTTCCAATTTCAGGCGGATATGGCGCGTCACGGCATTAATGTTATTTTGTAATCCCTCCACATCCCGAAATATATTATGATTTATTCGCTGAAGTACATAATCGGGTGCATTTTCCTCTTTAGTCTTGACTTTGTAGGTATCGTTAATAAGACCAGCGCCAAGTGGCATTGTTTCTGCTAAGGTCCCTGTAATTTTGAAGTTTCCGATAATGCCGGATAAATTTTGCATAGTATTATTATTTAAGTTTATATTTAGGTAGAGTTGATTTTGCGAAGATAATCGTAAGAAAAGAAATAAACGATGGTGCTTAATGGAAATGGATGAATTTACCCATATCACGGATGAATTTACCAGGAAGCAAGAATGAGATGATCATCTATAATAATGTTCTCTGATATAATTGTCTATTTCATTCTTGTCACTCTGGAATGTAAATGAGTCGAGAATCCGGTAGAAATTTTGTTTATCTGAAATATTCGGATAAATATTCTTGATTAACTCCTTTTTATCGCTGCTAAAAGATAAAGCTTCAAGGAGCGAAAGGCATTGATTTACCGAGAAGTTTGTTGTAAGCATGGCATGCTCGATAAAAGCCTTTTTATCTGAGCTGAAGTTAAGTTTGGAGTATCGCTGATAGAAATCTTTAAAATCACGGTCATTCATTAAATAAGGCGCGTTATAATCATCATGCAGGGAGCATTCGTCGTCTTCAATGATTATTTGCTTTAAATCACCATTAAAGAATATTCTATCTTTAAATAATAGTTCCTTTCTTCTCGAGTGGTATCCTGCACTAAATACTTCAACAGTATAATAATCTTTTCGAAGATTCGCAATGAAGCAGCTGAATGTCGGAAGCGACACTTGTTCACCATTCAGATAAACAATAATCTGTTTATTCATACTTTCTATCTGTATTCCTTTTAGCGGATAAGCTGAGAGCGTGCAGGCAATAAAAATAAGGCAGATGCCAGTGATAATTTTTTTCATGTCAGTTTTTGTTTTTTTGAGATTGCAGACAAAAGTAGTTTTAATGATAAAGACATGGTGTATAATATCACTATTTTTGAGTAGGGAAATTCCTATAAAATAATTGTTGAGGATTTAGGGAAGAAATGATGTTTGTAGAAAGTAGTTGAGTAGGGGGAATAAAAAAAGAGAACCTGATAAATCAGATTCTCTTTTCCTTGAGAGCGGAAGACGGGGCTCAAACCCGCGACCCTCAGCTTGGAAGGCTAATGCTCTATCAACTGAGCTACTTCCGCAAATTTTGTGGGCAAAGATGGATTCGAACCACCGAAGTCGAAAGACAGCAGATTTACAGTCTGCCCCATTTGGCCACTCTGGTATTTGCCCTTTTCGCTTTTGAGATACTGTGTTTCTCAATTGCGATGCAAAGATACGACTATTTATTTAAACTCCAAATAAAATCGATCATTTTTATTGCAGAAATTGCACATTCATCACCTTTATTGCCCAATTTACCTCCGGCACGATCTTCTGCTTGCTCCATTGTATTGGTCGTAATAAGACCGTAAATGACTGGGACATCGCCAGTTACGTTCAATTGTGTGATGCCTTGAGTCGTTCCGGCGCAAACATAATCAAAATGTGGAGTATCTCCTTTAATTACGCAACCAATTGCAATAATTGCATCAACATCGCAATTTTCTATCATTTGATTTGCACCAAAAGTTAGTTCGAAACTTCCCGGAACAAATTTTACCAGAATATTTTCATGCTTTGCACCATGAAGTTTTAAAGTATTTACCGCACCTTCAAGAAGAGGTCCTGTAATATTGCTGTTCCATTCAGAAACGACGATGCCAAATTTCATTCCTTCTGCACTTGGAACTGAATTAAAATCGTACTCAGATAAATTATGATAAGCTGTTGCCATAAATGTATATATATAATAGTAAATGATTATTTAATAGATAGGGATAAAACAAAGAAAGAGCGAAAACAGTTCTGTCCGGTTACGAACAGAGCATTTTCGCTCTTTCTCTTATATCATAACAATTATTTTTTCAGTAAAGAAGCCTGCTCGATATATTTATCGATGTTCATAGCCTGGTATGACTGGAAATATTTGTTTTTAATTTTATTGTATGCTTTAAGAGCATCATCATACTTGCCAAGTTTCACGTAGATCTCGCCAGCTTGTTGCAAATAGATAGGGCTTAAAGTATTGCTGTCAGATTTATCAGCAGCTTTAACAAGTGTTGAAGCGGCTTTGTCCAGCTGACCCAACTGAGCATAGCAGTTACCTGCAGTACCCATCAATGCTGCGCTTACCATATTTTCGCTGGTTTTGAAACCATCAAGAAAATTTAAAGCTTTGTCATAATCGCCAAGACGTGCGTAGCAGATACCTGCATAACCTCTTGCAAGATTAGCTGCTTTTGTACCTTTATAGTCTTGTGCTACCTGAACGAAACCGATTGTACCGATACTGTCACCATTTACAGCCTGTGCAAAGTTATTTTGCATAAAAAGTTCTTCAGCTGCAAAAAGAGCTTCAGAAGCTTTGTTTTCGCGAGGTCCTTTGTATGCGGTAGAATAAACGATAATACCAGCGATAATAACGACGATTGCTACTACAGATGCAATAATAGATTTTTTGTTGTTGATAATGAAAGTTTCAGATTTAGATAATGCATCCTCAACATTCAGGTTGTCATTGTTGTGTTTTTTTTCTGCCATTTTTATATAATCTTTTTTGTTATTATTCAGAATTTATATTTTTGAATGGCAAAAGTAATTTTTTTGTGTCTATTCATGAAATTTAGAACCATCTTTTTTTTGTTCTAACCTATAAACTGCAAAATACTTACTAATTTTGTGCAGACATAGCAGCAATTATATGGTATTAAATCAATTGTCAATATTAAATTATAAAAATATTCATCAGGCAGATCTTTCATTTTCAGCCAAATTAAACTGTTTATTCGGTTTAAATGGTATGGGTAAAACGAATCTGCTCGATGCTATTTATTTTCTTTCTTTCTGTAAAAGTGCGTTCAATCCTATTGATTCCCAGAATATTTCTCATGCAGAAGATTTCTTTATGATTCAGGGTATTTATGAAATGCCCGATCAGTCTCTGGAAGAGATTTACTGTGGTTTAAAACGAAAAAGCAAGAAACGTTTTAAGCGAAATAAAAAGGAATATACGCGCCTTTCAGATCATATTGGTTTTATACCGCTTGTTATGGTTTCGCCGGCCGATTCCGATCTTATCAGCGGTGGAAGCGAAGAGCGCAGGAAGTTTATGGATATGGTGATTTCACAATATGATAAGTCTTATCTGGATGCTTTGATTCGCTATAACAAGGCTTTGCAGCAACGTAATACTTTGCTTAAAGCTGAGCAGGAAGCTGATGATGCGTTATTCTCTGTTTTAGAGGATATGATGGGTCAGATGGGTGAAGTTATATTCCGTAAACGCGAGGATTTTATTCAGAAGTTTATACCTCTTTTCCAGTCTTTCTATGCTACGATTTCTCAGGAACAGGAAAAAGTGGATCTGGTTTACGAATCGCATGCGCGACAAGGTGAACTGGCGGATATAATTCGTAACAATCGTCAAAAAGATCTGATTATGGGATATTCACTGAAAGGAATTCATAAGGATGATTTGACAATGTCGCTGGGTGACTTTCTGATTAAGCGTGAGGGCTCGCAAGGACAGAATAAGTCTTACCTTATTGCTTTAAAACTGGCTCAGTTTGTGTTTCTCAAAGAAAACGCCAATGTGACTCCCATTCTTTTACTCGATGATATTTTTGATAAACTCGATTCACAGCGTGTGGAACAGATTGTGAAGCTGGTTGGTGGCGAGGATTTTGGTCAGATTTTTATTACCGATACAAACAGCGCAAACCTTGATGCTATTCTGCACAAAGTGGGAAGTGACTTTAAGATTTTCGAAGTAGATAAGGGAGTGATTGAAGAAACACAACCACGATTGTTATGAGAAGAAATAAAGCAGAATCGATAGGGAAAATCCTTCAGGAATATCTTCGCCGGGAATCACTGGAATCACCATTGAATGAGCAGCGTTTAATCAGTGCATGGCCAGAAGTAATTGGTGAGGCAATGGCGGCTTATACCCGGGAAATATATATAAAGAATCAGACACTTTATGTCCACCTGACTTCAGCTGTATTACGTCAGGAATTAATGATGGGCCGCGATTTATTGGTAAAAAGCCTTAATCAGCGTGTTGGAGCCACAGTTATTGTGAATATCATTTTCAGATAAAAAGAAATCAGGCGATAACTTCATCCATTTTGATATCGAAAGGTTCTGCCGGTACTTCATTGATAAGCTGAAAAGGAAAGCAGATCCCTATCTTATAAGCATTGATTTTAGGTAACAACCGATCATAATATCCTTTCCCTCTGCCCAGTCTGTTGCCTTCTTTATCGAAAGCCACTCCGGGAATTATAGCTAAATCTATCGATGTGAAATTCGTGAACTCCTCTCCTGTAGGTTCCAGTATGCCATATGCTCCTTTCTCTAAACTCTCTTTTCCTCTGTAAACCCGAAGTTCAAGATCATCGCCAGTCACTACAGGCAGGATGATTTCTTTCTGTCGGTACCATTTCTCTATAAACGAATGGGTGTCAACTTCATCTTTCAGGGAATAATAGAGCAGAACACGATGCGATGAAATGAATTGCGGATACTCTTCAAGTTTAGCTAAAACTGTTTCAGATAATTCATAAAGAGAAGTGGCACAGAAACTTCTCTTTTTCTGTGCCATATCTTTACGTATCTCTTTCTTTATGTCAATTAAGGATGACTTCATCTTCAGGTGTTTCAATAATTACCGGGGCCTGTGGGAAAGCCTCGCCGCGTTCGAAGACTTTAACTGCTTCTATGACGGTTGGGTCGGTTTCGTTGAAATACTTAATATATGCTTCTTTCCCTAACATATTATAGATGATGTTTCCGTATACATTCCGTTCCAGTTTCTTAATTGAACGCTGAATCAGAATATTGCGTCTTTTAACGCCCTTCGAATCGGCATAGCGGATAAACTGCTCCATGACGTTTTCTTTTTTAAGATATTTCAGGAGTGCTTCTTCTGAATCGAATGCCTTCATCTTATCACGGTTCTTATCAGTATACTGGAATGCAAACTGAATAGTCAGACCTTTATTGAATACTTCTGATGAATAAGATGATAGTCCGGTTGTATCCTGTGGTACAAAAATGTCGGGCATGATACCTCCGCCACCATATACTTCACGGCCTAAACGGGTAGTGAACTTCTGGTTCTCATCCTGTTTTATGCTGTCTTTCGAGAAGAATTCACCATGTGTATAACGATTGAAGATATCCATTTCATAATCTTTATCTTTACCATTGTGGTAAGGACGCTGAATACATCTGCCCGATGGGGTGTGATAACGAGCAATAGTCAGGCGCATCGCAGAACCATCTTTAAATTCAATGGGCTGCTGAACCAAACCTTTACCGAAAGAGCGGCGGCCTACAATCGTACCGCGGTCATTATCCTGGATAGCGCCTGCAAAAATCTCGCTGGCAGATGCCGATCCTTCATCCGTCAACACCACAATCGGAATATTCTGGAAGCTACCGGTACCATTGGCAAATTCGCTCATTCTTTTATATTTTCTGCCTTCCGCATAAACAATAAGCTGTCCGGCAGGCAGGAATTCATTCACCATGCGGGTTGCCGCTTCCATATAACCACCTGTATTTCCGCGAAGGTCAATAATTACCCCTTTAAAATCGTTATAATGCAGTCGGGCCAGTGCGCTCAGCATTTCAGTATGCGTGGTGCGTCCGAAACGGTTAATCTGTATATAGCCGATGCTGTCATTTATCATATAGGCAGCGTCTACTGTATTTTGTGGTATATCTCCACGAACGATAGTAAAATCGATCAATTCTTTTTCAGTACCACGTTTTACGCCAATTTTAACCTCAGAACCTTTCGGACCTTTAAGTTTCTTCATGGCTTTTTCGTTCGATACTTTGTCGCCTACAAAGAGGCTGTCGTCTACCATCACTATACGGTCGCCGGCCATAAGTCCCACCTTCTCAGAAGGACCGCCACTGATAACTGAAGAAATATGAATGGTATCTTCCTGAATAGTAAACTGAATACCGATGCCACTAAAGCTGCCTTCAAGTTCAGATGTAACATCTTCCAGGTCTTTAGCCGGTATATAGGTAGAGTGAGGGTCAAGTTCGGAAAGAACCTGTGGCATTGCATTTTCTACCAGATCAGTCATGCTGATGGTATCCACATACTGGTCGTCTACAATGCGGAGTAAATCATTGAGTTTGTTTGATGAACCGTTGATAATGCCCAAGCGGTTTCCTGTATAATGTTTTGTGTAGAAAGTTCCGATAAAAATACCCAAAACCACACTTACTGCAATGATAATCGGGGTAAAGCGTGAGGAGTTTTTTTTACTCATAATGTATGTTTTAGCTGTACGTAGAGGAAATAAATTTAAGTTTCCTGCGGATCGATATAAACCACATCAATTCCGGCTCTTTTTAATAATTCGATGCCATCTTCCAGCCGGTAATGTTCTGAATAAACAACGCGTCTGATACCTGCCTGTATGATAAGTTTTGAGCATTCTATACACGGGGATGCAGTGACATACATGGTTGCCCCTTCACTGCTGTTGTTAGAGCGTGCAATCTTCGTTATGGCATTGGCCTCTGCATGTAAAACGTAGGGTTTTGTCAGATTGTTCTCATCTTCGCAAATATTCTCGAAGCCCGAAGGGGTTCCGTTATAGCCGTCAGAGATGATCATTTTCTCTTTTACAATCAGTGCTCCCACCTTTCTGCGTACACAATAAGAGTTTTCTGCCCAGATTTTCGCCATCCGTATATAGCGTGTGTCTAATTCGAGTTGTTTGTCTATCATATATTCTTCCTTAAGATCTGGCAGGCGCAAATACCAGGCATAAAGTTATGGGGTCATATTGCTGCGCACTTTGATATTCGAAGTAAATATATAAATTATTATTATCGCCGGTATAAGAATTGGCGTTTTTCATCCCTTCGATGATTTTTTTTGCATAATTATCAGAAGAAACACTTTGTGAACTTTTGGTAACTCTGCTCAGAAATTCATTGTTTTTGCCATCGGCCTGGAAAGTACCCGTCATGGTTACCGAGCCAAAACCATCAAACGTTCCTGCAATAACATTGTCTGTAGTTGTACCGTCAAAGTCTATTCTGAAAGATCTGTCGCCGGTTGATGCATCCCAGGCATTGTAGTTGGTCTGTGTTACATCTGAAAAACGATAGGGATCGAGCATTCCGTTTTTACCTTTCTGGGCGATATACGATAAACGCCATGTGCGACCGGTAAAAATCGATTGTACATCATCTGTGTTGTTACAGCTTCCAAAAAGGAGAGGGAGCATTAATACTACTCCCCATACCCATTTTATTTTTTTCAGGTTTCTCATTCGTTATTGAATATTGATTCCGTTTCTGATTAATAGTGCGTCGATAGTTGGTTCCTGACCGCGGAAGCGTTTGTAAAGCTCCATCGGATGTTCGGTACCACCTTTTGAAAGGATGTTATCGCGGAACGATTGCGCAACATCAGAGTTGAATAAGCCTTCGTTGCGGAAACGTGAGTAAGCATCAGCATCAAGCACTTCGGCCCATTTGTAGCTGTAATAACCAGCTGCATAACCACCGGCAAAGATGTGAGAGAATTGTGTACTCATACAAGCGTCATCTACTACAGGTAGAATCTGTGCTTTTGCCCATGCTTGTTTTTCAAAACCTCTGACATCACCATCAAATGCTGCATTACGTGTATGCCAGCCCATATCGAGCAGACCAAAGCTTACCTGGCGCATACATGCATATGCTGCATTAAAGTTTGCTGCATCGTTGATGCGTACAATCAGATCATCAGGAATAATTTCACCGGTTTGATAATGTTTGGCAAAAGTATTCAGGAATTCTTTCTCAGTAGTATAGTTTTCAAGAATCTGCGATGGTAATTCCACGAAGTCACGGTATACGCTTGTACCACTCATGCTTTCGTAAGTTGTATTGGCAAAGATGCCATGCAATCCATGTCCGAATTCATGAAGGAATGTTTTCACTTCGTCGTAGCTTAGCAGCGCTGGCTTATCTTCTGTAGGTTTAGTGAAATTCATCACCAGCATCACATGAGGGCGGTTATTTTCACCTGTTTTCTCATCAATCCACTGACCTTTGAATTCTGTCATCCATGCACCTGCACGTTTGCCGGCTCTTGGGTGGAAATCAGTATAAAGTACTGCCAGGTATGTTCCGTCTTTATCGTAAACTTCATAAGCATCTACATCTTTATGATACACCTGGATATCAGGATTCTTTTTGAAAGTAATGCCATATAGTTGTGTAGCCAGGCCGAATACTCCTTTCTTTACGTTTTCAATTTCGAAGTAAGGGCGAAGCATTTCTTCGTTCAGGTTGAACTTCTCATCTTTCAGTTTATTCGAGTAGAAGCTCCAGTCCCATGGCATAATCACGAAATCATTGCCTTCTGTCTGGCGTGCCAGTGTCTGAACTTCATTCAGTTCACCTTGTGCTACCGGAGTATAAGCGTCAATCAGCTGATTCAACAAATTATACACTGCGTCGCTATTTTCGGCCATGCGCTCCTGAAGATTATAAGCTGCAAAGTTATCAAAACCTAAAAGCTGAGCAATTTCCATACGGGTATTTGCAATCGCTTTTACATTCTCGATATTGTTGTATTCGTTATCGTTTGTACATTTTGTATTGTAAGCCATATACAGCTCGCGACGCAAGTCACGATTTGTAGAATATTGCATAAACGGAATGTAACTTGGTCCGTGAAGAGTGATTACCCAACCTTCAACACCTTTTTCTTTGGCAGTTTCGGCAGCTGCTTTCACTACATCTTCCGGCAAACCTGCAAGTTGGTTTTCATTATTCAAAACCAACATATATTCATTGGTTTCTTTCAGGTTATTCTGTGAATACTGCAAAGTCAGCATGCTTAGTTTCTGGCTCAGTTCACGGTATTTAGCACGATCTTCGCCGGTCAGGTTGGCACCCGAACGTACAAAGCCTCTGTACATCTTTTCAGTCAGACGTTTTTGTTCCGGAGTTAAATCTGATGCATTTAACTGATCATATACCGATTTTACACGGGCAAATAATTTCTCGTTCAAACGGATATCGTTGCCGTGCTGGCTCATTTCCGGCGTCATCTTTTGTGCCAGTGCCAGCATTTCATCATTAGTTTCTGCACCCTGAAGATTTCCGAAGATGCTCAGTGTATTGCTCAGCAATTCACCCGATTTCTCATAAGCAAGAATTGTGTTTTCGAAAGTTGGTGCTGCCGGATTGGTAGTAATCGCATCAATTTC
Organism: uncultured Bacteroides sp.; assembly: GCA_947074195.1. Lineage (GTDB taxonomy): Bacteria > Bacteroidota > Bacteroidia > Bacteroidales > Bacteroidaceae > Bacteroides. Next base: position 12,514 of record CAMTOS010000034.1, on the reverse strand, counting down.
GATTTTTTGCAAACGCATGCCCTCGCGGATAGCAGGTTCGTAATGTTCCGTTTTTAACTTGTCAAATGGAAAAGTACCATGAGGAGTATCGTGAGTCTCAAAAAAAGGATTTTGTGCATTTGTCATACTCATAACAAAAAGTAATAATAATGTAAGACTAATATTTCTGATATTCATAGTAATATTATAAAATATAAATTTCGTTGCTTTTTACAAAACTAATAAATAAGCTGATATCTTGATAATGTGTAGATTGCTTTTTAAAAAGTATTAGTGTTTTGTTACGCTCATTATTCATTAACAAAATTATAATAAAAAAGCTGCTCCGTTAAAAACGAAGCAGCTTTCTGTATGTTTATTAAGCAGGAGATTACTTGCTGATAACGCGAGCCATTTCCAATACTTTGTTAGAGTAACCCCACTCGTTGTCATACCAAGATACAACTTTTGCGAAGTTATCATCCAAAGAGATACCAGCTTTAGCGTCGAAGATAGAAGTAAGAGCGCAACCACGGAAATCTGTAGATACAACTGCATCTTCAGTGTAACCAAGCACACCTTTCAATTCGCCTTCAGAAGCTTCTTTCATTGCTTTGCAAATTTCTGCCATTGAAGCGCCTTTTTCAAGAACTACTGTCAAGTCTACTACAGAAACGTCAGAAGTTGGAACGCGGAAAGCCATACCTGTAAGTTTACCGTTCAATACTGGCAATACTTTACCTACAGCTTTAGCAGCACCTGTAGAAGAAGGGATGATGTTTTCTAGGATACCACGACCACCTCTCCAGTCTTTCTTAGAAGGACCGTCAACAGTTTTTTGAGTTGCAGTAGCAGCGTGAACTGTAGTCATCAAACCTTTAACGATACCGAACTTGTCGTTCAATACTTTAGCGATAGGAGCCAAACAGTTTGTAGTACAAGAAGCGTTAGAAATGATGTCTTGACCTGCATATTCTTTATCGTTAACACCATATACGAACATAGGTGTAGAATCTTTAGAAGGAGCAGACATGATTACTTTTTTAGCACCAGCTTGGATGTGTTTGCGAGCAGAAGCATCGTCCAAGAAGAAACCAGTAGATTCAACTACTACGTCAGCGCCAATTTCGTTCCATTTCAAGTTAGCTGGATCCATTTCAGCTGTTAGGCGGATTTTGTTACCGTTTACGATTAATGCACCTTCTTCGAATGATACTTCACCGTCAAAACGACCGTGTACTGAATCGTATTTAAGCATGTATGCTAAGTAGTCAGCATCTAACAAGTCATTAATACCAACGATTTGAATATCGTTACCAAAGTTCTTAACTGCAGCACGGAAAACCATACGTCCAATACGGCCGAATCCATTAATACCTACTTTAATCATCTTGTTTAAAATTTAAAAGGTTTTTATATTCTGTATGTTCAAATTATTAGTTCTGAACTTGCACTTCTTTTTAAAATGCGATGCGAAATTACAAAAATATTTTTCGAAACATCAAAGCGAATCTTACTTTTTCACTCTAAATCTTAGACAATTTTGTCAATCTGCTTTTTTTGCAATGTCTGTATAACAAAATCAAGATTTATTAGGTTCCTTCTAAGACAAATTAAGTATTTCGGCACTTTATACATATATATAATAAGAAGGTGAGTTGTCAAAAGAAGTTATATCAATCGTTAAATAGGTGTATCACTGTCGTTAAGGGTAAAAATAAGTAATAAGTTATTCCGGTCGAATGGATAGATTTTTCTACTTTTGCAAATCATTTTATAAATCCATCCTTTTTTATGCAAGAGAAGATCATAATTCTTGATTTCGGTTCGCAAACCACACAGCTCATCGGACGTCGTGTTCGCGAGCTGGATACTTATTGCGAAATTGTACCTTACAACAAATTTCCTCACAATGACCCTACGGTTAAAGGTGTAATTCTATCGGGTAGTCCTTTTTCGGTTTATGATGAAAAGGCATTCAAAGTAGATTTAAGCCAGATTCGTGGAAAATATCCTATTCTTGGAATTTGTTATGGTGCGCAGTTCATCGCTTATACCAATGGCGGTACTGTTGAACCTGCAAATACCCGTGAATACGGACGTGCTCACCTGACAACAATCGATGAGAATAATGTTTTGTTTAAACATGTTCCTGTTAACTCACAGGTGTGGATGAGTCATGGTGATACCATCACTTCTGTTCCTGCCAACTTTAAAACGATCGCTTCTACTGATAAAGTGAAAGTTGCTGCCTATCAGATTGAAGATGAAAAAGTATGGGGTGTACAATTCCATCCTGAAGTATATCATAGTACTGATGGTACTCAGATTCTGAAAAACTTCGTCGTAGATGTTTGTGGCTGTCAGCAAGACTGGTCTCCTGCTTCTTTCATTGAAAGCACTGTTGCCGAACTAAAAGAGCAGTTAGGTGACGATAAAGTAGTACTTGGCCTTAGTGGTGGAGTAGATTCGTCTGTTGCGGCGGTATTGCTTAACAAAGCTATCGGCAAGAACCTGACTTGTATCTTTGTTGACCATGGTATGTTGCGCAAAGATGAATTCAAGAAGGTTATGCACGATTACGAATGTCTTGGATTAAATGTAATCGGTGTTGATGCCAGCGAGAAATTCTTCTCGGAACTTGCAGGTGTTAGCGAGCCTGAAGCAAAACGTAAGATTATTGGTAAAGGCTTTATCGATGTATTCGATGTTGAAGCTCATAAAATAGAGAATGTGAAATGGTTGGCTCAGGGTACAATCTATCCTGACATCATCGAATCTCTTTCAATTACAGGTACTGTAATTAAGAGTCACCACAATGTGGGTGGCCTTCCTGAGAAAATGAACCTGAAACTTTGCGAACCTCTTCGTCTGTTGTTTAAAGATGAAGTACGTCGTGTTGGTCGTCAGTTGGGTATGCCCGAGCATTTGATCGGTCGTCATCCTTTCCCCGGTCCCGGACTTGCGGTTCGTATCCTTGGCGATATCACTCCTGAGAAAGTACGTATCCTTCAGGATGCCGACGATATCTTTATTCAGGGCTTACGCGATTGGGGCTTGTACGATCAGGTATGGCAGGCAGGTGTAATCTTGCTTCCTGTGCAGTCTGTAGGCGTTATGGGCGATGAGCGTACTTATGAACGTGCCGTTGCACTTCGTGCGGTAACTTCTACCGATGCGATGACAGCCGACTGGGCACACCTTCCTTATGAATTCATGGCTAAGGTATCTAACGATATTATCAATAAAGTAAAAGGTGTAAACCGCGTTACTTATGATATTTCGTCTAAGCCACCCGCAACCATTGAGTGGGAATAATCAGATAGAATACATATCTATATACAAAAAACATCTCTCAGGCATTTATTTGCCGGGAGATGTTTTCTTTTTTAATGCATCCAGCTCTTCTTCAAGAATATCAATTAGTTCATCTAAATTCTGATTGGTTTCATCAAGATCATCAATATAGAATTCAATGTTTTCGATGATTAATTCTTTCTTTTTTACTTCACTGAAACTTTCTTCCTTGTCGCCCATGTAAAATCCATCGTCGGGATTCATTAAGCGATACAATTCTTCTTCATCTTCCATTAGATTTTCTTTTAATATTTCTTTTGTGGCTCAATTTAGAAAGTAATGCCGAAAACTAACAGGTTTTACCCTGAATAGTTCATTTTTATCATCAGAATACGCTAAAACCGGCCTTGTTTGCTAACGGTTGTGACAATGCTATTACACCATTTCACAGCGATAGCTTCTCAGTTCGCTGAGAAGCTATCGCTGTCACGCTGGTAAGCGCTTGCCGGCAAGCTGGAAAGCTATGTCTGATAAACTGCTGTTTAGAGCTTTGATAAGTTGCATAGTGATATCTCGTTTTTCTGCGAATAATCTTTCTGCTGGCGAAACTCTTTGGGCGACATACCCATATGCTTTTTAAAATAACGACCTAAAAAAGACTGATCAGGGAAATTAAACTGATCGGCTATTTCTTTTATCGATAGATTAGTTGTTTGAAGTGCCACTCTAAGTTCCAGAATAATGAATTTATCGATAATATCCTTTGCAGTACCTTGTTTGGTTATCTCTCTGACAATGGAAGCCAGATAGCGGGAAGAGATGCAAAGTTCATTGGCATACCAGGCTACATCACGTTGCTGGGTACAATTGTGGTGTACCAGACCTATAAATTTCTTAAACAGCTCTTCCTTGCGATTACTACCGTTAATTTGTTCGGGCGTAAACAGTCGCTGAACCTTATCATATGTATCCCAGATAAAAATTTGAAGAAGGCTCTGGGCTATATCTTCACGGAATTTATTTTCGCGATCATTATATATGGCCTCGCCACCTTTTATTAAATTCTTTAGAGGTTTTAGTTCATCACCTTGCTTTGGAGTATAACAAGGGTTTTCTGAGATAAATTGAAAAAAAGCAGGTTCAAGTCGAAAACAAGCTGTGCGAAACATGTCGGTCGAAAAAATGAAATATACGATTTTGAAATCAGGTGTTGCATTTTTTATGGTGATAATCGATCCTGGAATAAGAATAATATTCGTATTCTGAACAATATGATATTCGTTTAAGTCTATTGTAATAGTGGCTTCTCCTTTTTCGCAAAACATGAGCATTCCAAAGTTTAGTTTGGTAAGCTTGTTTTCGTATTCCATTAAGTTACTCGAACCAATAATAAAAGGCTCTTTTTGACTGGCAATATGCGTATTCATGATGAAAATGATATATTATAAAACTCAAAGATATAACATCTTTTTATATTTGAAAATTTATCAGTTCTTATTTTGAACAATTTAGTAGTTGCAATGAAATGTTATATGTAATATAAACTCCGTACTTTTGCATCCGGTAATTAGTCATTTAAAAAAGATTGTTAAATTATGAATTTGAGAAATGTAACGAAACCATTTATGGTTTTAGTTAGTAGTCTTGTTGTGGTAGCTTGCGGACAAGCACCCGTACAACAACAGCAAATACAAGAGTATGAAACAATGGCAGTTGGTGCAGCAGATAAAGAATTGCTCACAACATACTCGGCAACGATCCGTGGTCAGCAAGATGTTGACATCTATCCTCAGGTATCTGGTACTCTAACCAAACTTTGTATTAACGAAGGCGAAACTGTACGTAAAGGACAATTACTTTTCGTTATCGATCAGGTGCCTTATCTGGCAGCTTTGCGTACAGCCGAAGCCAATGTTGAAGCAGCGAAAGCAGGCGTAGCTACAGCACAGCTTACTTACGAAAGCAAAGAAGCGCTTTATAAAGAAAATGTGATCTCGGAATTCGAGAAAAATACAGCTTACAACAACTTGCTGACAGCGAAAGCGCAATTAGCACAAGCAGATGCACAGCGTGTAAATGCAGCAAATAACGTTTCTTATACTGAAGTGAAAAGTCCGGTAAACGGTGTAGTAGGTGTATTGCCTTATCGTGTAGGTGCTTTGGTTAGCCCATCTATGCCAAAACCTTTGACAAGTGTATCTGACAACTCATCTATGTATGTTTACTTCTCGATGAGCGAAAATCAGCTTCTTAATCTTACCCGCCGTTTTGGTTCAAAAGATAATGCTTTGGCCGAAATGCCTGAAGTACAGTTGATTCTGAATGATAAATCGGCTTATGAAACTCCGGGTAAAGTTGAGGCTATCAGTGGTGTGATCGATCGTAACACTGGTACTGTAACACTTCGTGCCAACTTCCCTAACCCTAACGGTTTACTTCAGAGTGGTGGATCGGGCAATGTTGTAGTTCCTGTTGAAGTGAAAAACGCGCTTGTTATTCCTCGTACTGCTACGTTCGAAATTCAGGACAAAACATTTGTATATACTATTGTTGATGGCAAAACTCATGCATTGCCGGTTGAAGTAACACGTGCCAGCGGTGGTGATCAGTTCATCGTAAACCGCGGTCTGAATGCAGGCGATGTAATTGTAACCGAAGGAGTAGGTATTCTGCGTGAAGGTACGCCTATCCGTGCTAAAGGATCTTCAACAGCTTCTAACTAAAAGGAGGATTAAAACATGAATTTGAGAACATTTATTGAGCGCCCGGTTTTCTCGGGGGTTATCTCTATTACTATCATAATTCTGGGTATCATCGGGCTTGTTTCTTTGCCAGTTGAGCAATATCCGGACATTGCACCGCCTACTATTATGGTGAGTGCAACCTATTTCGGTGCAAGTGCCGAAACCATACAGAAGAGTGTGATTGCTCCGCTCGAAGAAGCAATCAATGGGGTAGAAGATATGACTTATATGACTTCTGCCGCAACAAATGCGGGTACAGCTACCATTACGGTGTACTTTAAACAAGGTACTAATCCGGATATGGCAGCCGTCAACGTGCAGAACCGTGTGACACGTGCCACTGGTTCGCTGCCTGCCGAAGTAACCCAGGTTGGGGTAACGACTTCAAAACGTCAGACCAGTATTCTGCAGATGTTCAATGTGAACAGTCCTGACGATTCATACGATGAGGCTTTCTTATCGAACTACATCAATATCAACCTGATGCCACAGATTCTTCGTATCTCAGGTGTAGGTGATATGATGGTACTTGGTGCCGATTACAGTATGCGTATCTGGTTGAAACCTGATGTAATGGCGCAGTATAAACTGATTCCTGCCGATGTAACAATTGCACTTGCAGAACAGAATATTGAAGCTGCAACCGGTTCTTTCGGTGAAAACTCGAATGAAGCGAATACTTATACCATGAAGTATAAAGGACGTATGCAGACTCCCGAAGAATTCGGTGAGATTGTGATCCGTTCTTCAGAAGATGGTGAAGTTTTAAGACTTAAAGACGTGGCAGGTATTGAGCTTGGCCGTGACTCTTATGCATTTAAAGGTGGATTGAACGGTCACAATGGTGTGTCTTGTATGATCTTCCAGACTGCAGGTTCTAATGCAACTGCGGTGAATCAGGAAATTGATAAATTCCTTGATGAAGCCAAAAAAGATTTGCCAAAAGGTGTTGAGATTACTCAGGTAATGAGCTCGAACGACTTCCTTTTTGCTTCTATTAATAATGTAGTTATTACGCTGATTGAAGCTATCTTACTGGTTATTCTGGTGGTATACATCTTCCTTCAGGATATTCGTTCTACGATCATTCCATTGGTAAGTATCTTCGTATCGCTTATCGGTACATTTGCGTTTATGGCGCTTGTAGGTTTCAGTTTGAATCTTATCACACTGTTCGCGCTCGTCCTCGTTATCGGTACGGTGGTAGATGATGCCATTGTCGTCGTCGAGGGGGTTCAGGCCCGTTTCGACGTAGGTTATCGCTCATCTTATATGGCAAGTATCGATGCAATGAAAGGTTTGAGTAACGCCATCATCACGACAACTATTGTATTTATGGCGGTATTTATCCCTGTATCTTTCATGGGTGGTGTATCGGGTACATTCTATACTCAGTTTGGTATCACAATGGCGGTAGCGGTAGCTATCTCTACATTGAATGCACTTACGCTGAGTCCTGCTTTGTGTGCTCTTCTGTTGAAACCATATATCAACGAAGATGGTACAGCTAAAGATAACTTCGCCGCACGTTTCCGTAAAGCATTCAACACAGGTTTAAGCTTTGTAGTTGATAAATATAAAAACGTTGTTATTGTTTTCATTAAGAAACCATGGTTGACATGGGCAACGCTGGCTTGCTCTGTTGGTCTGCTCGTTTACTTTATGAATACAACAAAAAGTGCTTTGGTTCCAGATGAAGACCAGGGTGTAATCTTTGTAAACATCAGTACAGCTCCGGGTAGTTCTTTGAAAACAACAACTGAAGTTGTGGAACGTATCGAAGAACGTTTGATGGATGTACCACAAAGAAAGCTGTTACAGAAAGTAGCTGGTTATGGTCTTTTGGCTGGTCAGGGTAATTCTTTCGGTACACTGATTATGAAACTGAAACCATGGGATGAACGTACTTCGAAAGAAGATCATGTGCAGAGTGTGATTCAGGACATCTACAGACGTACTGCCGATATTAAGGATGCACAAATCTTCGCCATCGCTCCGGGTATGATTCCGGGTTATGGTATGGGTAATGCCCTTGACCTTCAGATTCAGGATAAAACAGGTGGTGATATTAGTGATTTCTTTATGACTACTCAGAAATATCTGGGTGCACTGAATGCTCGTCCTGAAATTGCAATGGCTTATTCTTCGTTCGATATCCGCTATCCGCAATGGATTGTAGATGTGGATGCTGCAAAATGTAAACGTGCAGGTATTACTCCTGATGCGGTGTTGAGCACATTGTCCGGTTATTATGGTGGTCAGTATGTTTCTAACATCAACCGTTTCTCTAAAGTATATCGTGTAATGCTTCAGGCGGATCCTGAATATCGCCTTGATGAAACATCGCTCGAAAATACTTTCGTAAGAATGGCCAATGGCGAAATGGCTCCGTTGAGTCAGTTTGTTACCTTGACCCGCACTTACGGTGCTGAGTCGTTGAGCCGATTCAATATGTACAATTCGATTGCGGTTAATGCAATGCCTGCAGAAGGATACAGTACCGGTGATGCGATTAATGCTGTACGTGAAACTGCCGTAGAAGCTCTTCCACGTGGCTTTGGTTATGATTTTGGTGGTATCACTCGTGAAGAAAGTGAGCAGGAAGGTACAACTGGTATCATCTTTGCTATCTGTATTCTGATGATCTACTTAGTGTTGAGTGCACTTTATGAAAGCTTTATCGTTCCATTCGCTGTAATTTTTGCAGTTCCGGTGGGTTTGATGGGTACATTCTTCTTTGCGCGTCTGTTCGGGCAGGAAAACAACATCTATCTGCAAACGGCATTGATTATGTTGATCGGTCTGCTGGCTAAAACCGCTATTCTTCTGACAGAGTATGCTTCTGAACGTCGCAAAGCAGGTATGGGTATTGCAGCCGCTGCGGTAAGTGCAGCAAAAGCACGTTTCCGTCCAATCCTGATGACAGCCCTGACCATGATCTTCGGTCTGTTGCCTTTGATGGTGGCTTCGGGTGTAGGTGCTAATGGTAACCGTTCATTGGGTACAGGTGCTGTAGGTGGTATGGCAATCGGTACACTGGCACTTCTCTTTATCGTTCCTTCTTTATTCGTTGCCTTCCAGTGGTTGCAGGAAAAAGTAAGACCTGTACAAACTGAAAGATCGCGCGACTGGCAGATTAATGAAGAGAAACTTGTGAGTCAGCAGGAAATCGAAGAGAGCCGTAAAAACAAATAATCATTATACATAAGATATTGTAAGAATGAAAAGTAAAATCATATTATTAGGGCTATTGACTTTCTCTTTGAGCAGTTGTGGCATCTATTCAAAATATAAACCCGTGACAGAGGTTCCCGAGAACCTTTTTGGTCAGGAAGTGGCATTAAGCGACTCAAGCTCTATTGCAACACTCACCTGGCAGGAACTGTTTACCGATGCCCCGCTGCAGGCACTTATCGAACGTGCGTTAGAAGGGAATACCGATTTGCAGACTGCCTCATTGAGAATCGATCAGGCAAAAGCGACACTTACATCGGCTAAGCTGGCTTATTTGCCATCATTTATGCTTACTCCGCAAGGGGGAGTAAGCAGCTTCGATCATTCGAAAGCATCGTGGACCTATACTGGCGTAGCTTCTGCGTCCTGGGAAATCGATATATTTGGTAAAATCACCAATGCAAAACGCAGATCACAAGCTTTATATCTGCAAAGCCTGGAGTATCGTCAGGCTGTAACTTCATCATTGATTGCTAACGTTGCAAACTTGTATTATACCATATTAATGCTTGATGAGCAATATCGTATCTCACAGGAAACTGCTGTAATTTGGGAATCAAGCATCAAAACGATGCGTTCTATGAAGGAAGCAGGTATGACAAATGCTGCGGCTATAGCTCAGGCTGAAGCCAATTATTTAAGCGTAAAAGCTTCTGTACTTGAACTGGCTCAGCAAATCAATGAAATGGAAAATACACTTTCTGTTTTATTGGGTGATGTACCGGGTGATATTGTACGTGGCACCTTATTTGATACATCTTTACCCGATGATCTGACTGTTGGTGTTCCTGTGGAACTACTTTCGCTTCGTCCTGATGTACGTAGCGCAGAACTTTCTGTGGCTTCGGCATTCTATACAACAAACGCAGCGCGTTCGGCTTTCTATCCTTCTATCAGTTTAGGCGGTACAGCAGGTTGGACAAACTCGGCAGGGTCTATGATTGTAAATCCGGGTAAACTTATTTTAAATGCTTTGGGTTCTTTGACTCAGCCTATCTTTAATAAAGGTCTGAATGTGGCTCAGCTAAAAATAGCGAAAGCACAGCAGGAAGAAGCTAAGCTCGCTTTCCAGCAAACATTACTGAATGCAGGTAAAGAAGTGAACGATGCTTTGACGCAGATTCAGACTGCACAGGGCAAGAAGTCAATCCGCACAGAACAGATTGCCGCTCTTGAAACAGCAGTTCGCAGTACACAATTGCTGATGCAGCACGGTTCTTCTACATATCTGGAAGTATTGACTGCCCAGCAGACATTGCTTGCCGCGCAACTACAACAAGTAGCCGATAGCTTCAGCGAGTTACAAGGTAAAGTCAACCTTTACCAGGCTTTAGGTGGTGGCCGCATAGAATAATCAGAAATTACCAATTTCTCTTTTTCATATTTTACTCCTGTTATCCGATCTGCTTATTTAAATGGATAACAGGAGTTTTTTTATCTCTATTTGAAAAATATCGTTTACCTTTAGACTTCTCTTTCCGGGAATTAAATCAGATATATCGGTATGGATAAAGACGAAAAGAAATATGCATTGATTACGGGAGGTTCATCCGGAGTAGGGCGTCAATATGCGTTACAGCTGGCTCAGAAAGGTTATCATATTCTTATTGTCAGCAACGATGAGGCCGGAATTGATGAAACAACCTTAGACATTAAGAATATCTCTAATGTCGTTGTCCGTTCTTTGGTTCTCGATTTGACTATTGTATCCTCTGTATCGGCAATTATCGATTATGTCGATAAAGAAAACCTGCATATTGAAGTCTTAATCTGCAATGCCGGTATCCTTGTTTTTGGTGGTGTAACTTCTACTCAGCCACTTTCTCTTGAACGAATAATAGATCTGCACTGTAAAATACCCACATTTCTGTGTCGGGAATTTGGTCAGCGAATGAGCGCAGCCGGGAAAGGTTATATTCTTATTATGTCATCAGCTACTGCCTGGATGCCTTATCCCACCATTGCAGCTTATAGCGCTACAAAAACCTATCTTAAAACTTTTGCCCGTGCACTTTGCTATGAAGTAAAAGACCGGGGAATAAACGTCACTATCGTATTTCCTGGTGCCATCGATACCTCTTTCTATAAGCTCGATTCACAAACACGCCAAAAACTTCTTAAATACCACATAATGCTCACTCCTGAAACAGTAGCCTGTAAAGGTCTTAATGCACTGTTTAAAGGAAAGCATCGCCTCATTCCCGGTTTATTTACGAAAGTTTGTGCTGGATTATGTGCGATAATGCCGGCTTGCTTTCTTTGGCCCGTATTAAAGATAAAACATGTACGCAGAATGTGGGAGTGATTAAACATTTATTACCGATTAAACAGCGTTTAAATATTGACTAAATATGGCTTAAAATAAGACCCGTACTTCTTCTTTGCATAAAGCATGGATCTTACAAAGAAAAAGCACGATTCTTTCCGGGAAGAACCGTGCTTTTTATATATGGCATTAAATAACGCTGAGAAGCCGGATTATTCGGACTTTTCGATTGTTATTACTATGTAAGTTTACTTTATCATCTTCTAAACACTGAAATAGTTCACTTTTTTATTCTTCGATTGTATAAGATGTGTAATATAGGGGATCATGAAGAAACCGGAAATCCGAATCATGCCAAAGTCCCAGTGGTATATAACAAAAAAGAGAGTCACAATTTAATGTAACTCTCTTTTTTGAAGTGGTACCACCAGGAATCGAACCGGGGACACAAGGATTTTCAGTCCTTTGCTCTACCAACTGAGCTATGGTACCGTTCTTGTTTGCGGTTGCAAAGGTAGTGATATTTTTATATTATCCAAATACCCGAGAATAAAAAAACACTGATAAAAAGCTAAGTTGCTTGATATCAGTGTTCTTATGTTTTGAAAAAAATAATTATTTTTCTTGTAAAGGATTCCAGCCCTGCGCTTTTAGTTCGAATTCTTGTCCGTCACGACTAATCAGCGCACAACCTAATTCAGGTTTGGTGATATGACCGATGAGTTTAACTCCTTCCATATTGGCTACCTTCTCATGTTCGGTAAGTGGCACAGTAAAGAGAAGTTCGTAATCTTCACCGCCATTCATCGCGCAAGTAGTGAGATTCATATTAAACTCTTCGGCTGCTACTGCTGTCTGATAATCGATTGGGATATTTTCTTCATATACCCGGCAACCTGCATTACTTTGTTTGCAGATGTGCATCAGTTCAGAAGAAAGACCATCTGAGATATCCATCATTGAAGTTGGAACAATATTTGCTTCCGCTAGTTTC
>CAMTOS010000033.1 GCA_947074195.1 uncultured Bacteroides sp. | reverse complement strand
CTCCAATCAGTGAAATTGTAGCAGATAAAGGATATGCAAGTCCGCTTAGTTTGCCGGCTTCCCATAAGATAAAAGGGATGATAATGAGATAACTCCATCCATGTATAAGTGGGTTAAGAAGCTTGTAAAGGACAATGCCAAGACATAGAAGTAAGAGTGAAATAATGAGTGAAGCGCACCAGCTAAAACAGAAAAACTGTAGCAGGAAATCGCCTGCCAGACAAGAGATAAATGCCGGATATTCTGCATATTGATCTAACAACAAATCAGAATAAATAAATGCTTGAATTTGCTCACGATGCAATAGATGTGATGGCAGACACAAATAAAAAAAGAGGAAAAAGAATATTCCTCCGGCAACAATGACGGTCCAATTGATAACAGCAGTTTTGCTTTTCATTTATGTGTGCTTAGAGATTATGCAAAAGATTACTTTGCGGCATTTTACCGATAAAACAAAAATAATAATTCCCCTAAATATCTTTATCGATAATCTTCAGAAATTTAGGGAAGATATGAAATAAGTGGAGATGCGCATAGCATCGCACCTCCACTATTGTTAGTTTAACCATTAAACAATTGTATGCATAAGGATTTTTCAAGTTTCACAACTTAAGAAAATGTTAACAACAATTGTTTGCTTTATCTTTTTAAGTAAAAAGATGCAGTTTACTGGTCAGCTCTGAATCTCCAGAATGTAGCTTCACCCCAAGCTCCGGCACCTTCGCTTGGAACTGTGAGATACAGGCGACCTTCGTCAAGTGTCATGATGTCGTATTCCTGCATATGTGTACCGGCGTTAATCATAATCGGGAATAATACCGATTCGCCGGTTGTATATAATTTACCAATCGACCACAAACCGTCACCATTAGGAGTGGTCTTATCCATATCGAAATTGAATGTACCCTGACCACCTGAACTTTTATTGATACGTAGTCCGTTCAGAATAAAGGTCATTGTTGCAGATGAACCAGAATCATTGAATGTGTATCCGTAGTTAGAAGCCTGATTGGCAATATCATCTACATCAGTACCCCACCACTGACCAAATGAACCGCCGCTATCTGACAAGTAACCGCAGTTACCCCAAACTGTACCATCTACACTATCGTCCCAGCGCCATACTTTCTCACCGGAACCGCAAAGCAGTGCATATTCTTTTGGTACTTCATAGTACATTTCGTCAACATTTACTGAGTAATCACGTGAGATCTCAGTTCCATCAGGGTTCATGGCATATACAGTTACGGTATTATCACCTGTATTGAATAACAGTAGCTCAGCATACGCAGATGCCACATTGTTAACCCCGTTTGAGATCTTACTTGGTAGTGGTGTATGATTACTCACAGAAACTTTATTAACACTCTTACCATCAATCTTTTCTACAATTACTTCTGCATCAATCTGATCGGGAGTAAGAACTTTCAGGTTAGATTTTGTATTATCCTCTTTCGGATCACACGACGTTAACGCCATGAATCCTGCAACCAACGATAATAATAATATATATTTCTTCATTTTGTTTCAACATTTTAGTTTATAACTATTAGTTCCAGCTGGCATAATAACCGTTTGTACCTTCCCATCCGGCATTCTGTTTAATCGCACCATTAGAGAGATCGACCTCATTCTGCGGAATACGGTAATAACCTCCGGTTGTATTATAGCGGGTAGTAAATGAACCGGCCTGAGCTTTCATACGCATCTGAATACCTGTATTCCAGATATTGTGTCCCACTTGTTTCTCTAGCGCTTCAGGTGCGATGTGCCATCTGCGGATATCACCCCAGCGATAACCCTCGAAAGCCAACTCCCAGCGACGTTCATTTCTAATGGCTTGCTGGCTATACCCTACAGCAGGTAAACCGGCACGGGCACGTACTCTGTTCATACCGTCAGGAGTTTCGGTAAGTTCGGAATGCATCAGAAGAACATCAGCAAAACGGATAAGAACTAAATTCTGAGGATGAGAAGCCTGGAAATGTCCCATTGTTACTCCATCACCCCAATAACTCTGTGTTGCAGCGAACGAATAGTAATCACCACCACCCGAGCGAACAGGAGCAATTTTTTTATTGATATAACCTGTTTCTTCCATCTGTGCATCATTATCTGTATGATCGATGAAAGATGTTGCATCAAGAATTGAAGCTTCGCGACGCATATCTTCAGGTTCTGCTTCTACCCAGTCGTTCCACAAGTTTGTAGCTACCGGACCAGAACCCCAACCTGTACCAAACGGATATACACTACCTTCAGCACCAAGTTTAAATTTATCGCTATCCTGCCATGAGTTAGCACGTGTACCAAAATAAAGACAGAACTGGTTAGTAAGATGAAGCTGTGTATTACTCCAGTCACTTAAGAAGGCAAAGTTCATAGAGAACATCTCTTCTACGTTTGTACCATCTTTCGCCCATACATTACCACTGGCAATCAAATCACTAACATAGTCATAATCTTTAGCTGTTTCCGAGTTAGAGTATGTCCAAAGTAAACGGAAGTCAGGTAATAAATCATGTTTAGAGTTATTGATTACATCATTCAGACAGTTTACTACATATTCTTTGCTGATGCTTGAACCATCACTCATAGGCATTACAGATTCCTGAAAGAAACCAGTATAATACAGGAAAGTACGTGCAAGAAGAGCCTCAGCAGCCCAGCGTGTTACTTTACCATAAGCCAGTTTCGACCAACCATCATACGGATAAGATGGCATAATCTGAGTGGCTTCATAAAGGTCATCAGCAATCAGTTTGAATACCTCTTTTACATTTACCTGTTCAGGAGAAACCTGTGCATCTGCAACAGATTCGGGAGCTTTCAGCAGTAATGGAATATCACCAAAACACTGAGCCATTTCAAAGTAATTGTAGGCACGAAGGAAAAGCAATTCGCCTTTTGTCTGATCGCGTAATTCTTCATCAACAATATTATCTACATTGGCCAATGCCATATTTGCACGGGCAATACCTGCATAACGACCTGTCCACATGGACTGCATGGCCGAATTATCATTGAAAAGTAAATGTGCAGCAGCCTGTGTCTGCAAGTCATTTTGACCACCACCACCATACATATCATCGCAAGCCAGATTGGCAAAGAAGAAATAAGTAGCAGCAGGAGTTTTCAATGGTTCATTAATAGTACCCTCATATACAGCGGCAACCATCTGGTTTACATCCGTTTCGGTTAGAGGAAAATTACTACTATCTTTTCCTGTATAATTGGTTGAATCAAGGAAATCGTTACAACCAGTCAGCGTCAGAGCGGCAGCGAAGCCTAATAAATATATTTTTTTCATACCTGAATCAATTAAAAGTTAACATTTATACCAAATATATAGGTTCTTGGCTGTGGATAGAAACCTAAATCTACACCCGAAGACCAGCTATAATCATCATTACCTGATGCACCCACTTCAGGATCCATACCCGAATATTTAGTGAATGTAAACAAGTTCTGAGCGGTAAAATATATTCTTAATTTAGATAATGGCAATCTTGGAATCAACGTTTTGAAGTCATAACCAACAGTTACGTTCTGAATCTTCATATAGTCAGCATCTTCCAGCCAGATTGAAGAGAATGTTTTCCAGTTGATGTTTGATAAATAAGTCAAACGTGGAAGTTCATTAGATGTACCTTCACCTGCCCATGAATTATAAAGCAGTTTCTTGTTAAGGTTCTCACTTTGCGAGTTACCCGAGTTTGTCGAGCGTACAATCTGATGTCCGAATGCTCCGGCACCTGTTACAGAGAAATCAAATCCTTTGTAACCTAAAGCGATAGTGAAACCCACATTTACATCAGGATGAGGATTACCAATCATTGTACGGTCATCAGCATTGATAATACCGTCACCATTGGTATCTACGAAGATAACATCACCCGGTTTCGGTGTACCGTGAATATCATCTCTGTAGTATTTGCTCCACTCATCAATCTGTGCCTGGTTCTGGAAGATACCATCAGCTTTCATCCCATAGAAGTAACCGATAGGTTTCCCCACCTGCGCACGATAGATTTCTGAAGTACCCTGCATATATACATCCGACGGACCATGAATGATGCCTTCGCTGTTGGCGATCTTTGTTACTTTATTCTTATTGTAAGCCACATTACCGGTTACAGCATAATAGAAATCACCTTTTCTGTCGTTCCAGCCCAAAGAAACTTCAAAACCGGTATTCTTTACGTCACCACCATTAATAAACGGAGCATTCAAACCATATACACCCAAAATCGGGGCACGAATCAACCAGTCTTTTGTTTTCTTATCATAGTAATCTGCAATGAAATTCAAACGTCCATTCAGGAAGCGTGTATCAATACCGATATTCCATTGCTCAGATGTTTCCCAGGTCAAATCAGGGTTCTTAAGGATATTGGCATAACCACCGGTAGTCAGGGCAGTTTTATTGTCTACACCAAAGAAATAACCACTCGATTCATCAAAAGCGAAAGTAGTCAGATACTGGAAATTATCTACTGCACAGTTACCATTGCGACCCCAGCTACCTCTGATCTTGAAGAATTCGAGCCAGCTTTTGGCATTTTCCATGAAATTTTCATTGGTCATTACCCAACCGATAGATGCTGATGGAAAGTAACCCCAACGTTTGCCACGGCGGAAGTTTGAAGAACCATCGGCACGCATGGTTGCCTGTAACAAATATTTCTCTGCGTAGTTATAGTTTACACGACCAAAGAATGATGCCAGTGAGCTGTCACCTCCGGGCCATCCACCGAAACCGCCATTAGCAATGATATCATTGATTGTTGTTGGTTTGGTATTGCCCAGATAAGCGTGATCGAATGATTGTTCGAACAGTGTATTCTTTGAAGTAGCATTCATACTGATACCAAAGGCATTCTTTTCCAAAGACTGACCGATAACGAAATCAGCATTGTTATTATTTTTAGATAAAGTATAAGTAATCACATTTTCCAGTGACCAGTTCGACCAGATACTCATACTCTGACTAACAGATTCCTGAACACGGTCTGTAGTACCATTACTCACCATCTGATCGTAAGAACGATAAGAGTTAGCACCCATACGATAACCAAACTGAGATTTTAGTACCAGATTATCAATCGGTTCAATTCTCAGATAGGCACTCATATTTACATTGTAAGTCTTATTCTCGTTCAAACCCTGACCTGAAGTTGCCGGACCAACAAGCGGGTTGCCTGCCATACCGTCTACATTCCATCCTTCGGCTATTTTATCGGCATTCATATAGTAATCACCATTACTATTATATGCAGGTAACAATGGGTTACCTATTAACAGATCGTGCATATTGTTCCAGTAAAGATTACCGGTAGCAATACCACTTACAGAATTATGAGCAAATGTCAAATTTTCACCGATCTTAATTACTTCACGATCTTTATATTTATAGATCACATGGTCTGAATTGATACGTACATTGTATCGATCATAGGTAGAATGCACATCACCACCAAAGATACCTTCCTGGTTAGTGTATGCAAAGCCTGCCGAGAATCTGGAGAATTCAGAACCGCCAATTAAGTTTACTGCATGATTTTGTGTGATAGCTCCTTTATTATAAGATTCTTTCACCCAGTTTGTACCTTTCCATGAACCATCCTGCAATGCGTTATAAAGATAAGCAGGAAGCAGACTTGCCCAGTCTTTTTTGGCAGCTCCTTCGTTGAACGCAATCAGGTCCAGGGCATACATAAACTCATTACCATCGAGTATATCAGGCATTTTGGCCATAAATTGCTGACCAACATAGCCATCATAAGAGATCTGCACCTTACCCATTTTACCTTGTTTAGTGGTAACAAGAATTACCCCATTGGCAGCACGGGCACCATAGATAGCTGCAGAAGCCGCATCTTTCAATACGTCGATAGATTCAATGTCTGTTGGATTCAGATTATTGATATCTCCTCCCGCTACACCGTCTATTACATATAAAGGAGCCGAATTACCAATGGTACCCAAACCACGGATATTTACTTTATAGCCTGCACCCGGCTGACCTGAGGTCTGGGTAATCTGTACCCCGGGCGACTGACTTTGCATCGCTGTAAGAATGTTGGTTGTATTCAGTTTGGCAATATCATCCCCCTTCACCTGTACAGTAGCACCGGTAAGAAGTTTCTTTTTCTGAACACCATAACCCACAACAACCACTTCATCCAAAGACTTTGAATCTTCGATTAAAGTAACAGTAACGCGTGTCTGATTTGTGATTTTAATTTCTTTGGGAACGTAGCCGATATAAGTTATCGTAAGAGTGGCACCAGGATTTACATCTATTGTAAAATCCCCGTTTAAGTCGGTAATTACACCGTTTGTCGTACCATCTTCGAGCACGTTGGCTCCGATTACAGGATCGCCATATGCATCTAAAACAGTACCGGTAATTTTTCTTGTTTGTTGTACAGCCTCAATGTGAGCTGAAGAATTTGCAAAAAGCTGGGGAGTATAACTTAGTCCAATGACCGAACACACACCAACGAGTAGCGCTGTTTTTCTGAAATTTAAATTCATACTTGTATTCTTCTTAGATTAATCAATTTGCATTGCCACACGGCAATAGCTTTTAATTTGGTGGTTAACGATAGAAATGCGTAGATTCGACAATAGCTCTACCTCATAAATTAAGGTGACTTCATCATAGGCGTTGATTAAATTTAATGGTTAAACATACATATAGAGATACTTCTTAGATTCGCTGCCTTAATATATTTTATATGCAAATTTATTATTTTTTATTTTATTTAACCTATACTTTTTCAACATTTAGTAGTATTATTTTATCATTATAAAGTGTAATATTTACGCTCATAGATATCATAATATCATTTTATACCTATATAGTTAACATATAATACCGGTCATATAATACTATTTATACATTTTAAAAGTTTATATATTTTAACATTAAAACATATCAATGAAACATAGTCAACCCGCATAAAATAGCAGAGATATAAAAAAAACAATCACGATCCGTATAATGAATTTTATACACAATACTTATCTCTAAAGATTTGATTTACCCAAAAACAAAGGATTTTGAAGTAAAGCGAAGAATTTCATTGTAATCAATGCAATTATTAT
This sequence comes from uncultured Bacteroides sp., assembly GCA_947074195.1. GTDB lineage: Bacteria > Bacteroidota > Bacteroidia > Bacteroidales > Bacteroidaceae > Bacteroides. The sequence goes on along the minus strand of CAMTOS010000033.1, from coordinate 20,615 downwards.
TAAAATCATATATCACTATACATTATATGATACTATTATGACACATCCACACATTAAGCGAAGTCTTAAAATAAGCTAACAAGCCCGTCTTCGGAAGAATTATTCCGAAGACGGGCTTGTATATCAGAAAGTATAAATATAATTAATTTACTATTTTATTTTTACCTGAGATTTCATCAATGGCAATACGCAGAATTTCTGTTCGATGAAATGATTTTTCGGCATACTTCATCCCGATCTCCATATCATCGGGCGAGTATTTCATCAATATCAGTCGCAATGCCTTTTTTCTCTCTTCTTCTATTAGATTACGAGATATTTTACCACGAATCACTAAGCTTTCGTAGGCGGTTGTAAACTTGTTTGATATGACATTGGTATGGCCAACCACACAAAAGGAAACCAGCGGATTAGCATCGATGCAGTCGAGTTTATGTCCATCGGGACCACAATGAATATAGATATAATCGGCTTCATCCCAGACGTAGTTTAAAGGGATGCCATAACCGGCAGGTATCGAATCGCGTATTTCGACCATAGACAATACCCCATATTCACCACTTCTCAAAAGTGTCATTGCCAACTGTTTATCAAGCAGTCGATCTTGTCGCCGCACATTTTCATTTGAATAGAATTCCATCTTACTTTATTTCATTTTTTCGAGTTCTTCAGCAATCCATTTACTATTATACCCCAGGAGTTCTCGCGCTACTTCCAGCGTCCGTTTTTCAGGATGATGTCTGAGATATGCCAGCACATCTTTCTCTTTCTGCCCGGAATATTTTAAATCAATTATAGAACGGAGATTATACTGTGAATATTTTATCTCTTCCTTAATACCTATACGGGTAGAATGTATCATATTATCTGTATCACGCAGTTCGCTTCGTACAAGTACATCGACATTCATTTCGAAATTCTTCAGATCGGCCTGATTATCTTCACTAAGCTCGTGTACAGATTCAACGTTACAAATACGGGCATATATTCTTTGTGCCAGTTTTTGCGGACCATCAATGGCATGTTCTTCATCATTGATACGGGCACTTCTGATAAGTATACTATAAAAGAAATCATCAGAATTGGACAAACAAATATCTACTCCGCCACGATTAGAAAGTATAAGATTAGAGGCTTCATACCCTTTCCTGTGAAAATAAAATTTTCCGAAACGATTCTTTTGAAGTTCATTACGGTGTACAGTCTGATCGGGGAAATTATCATGATAGTAATAACTTTCAACCTCCAGCGGATAGATCCTGAAAGCAGGGTCGATCTGTATACAATATTCTGTCAGCAAAAGCTTGTTGGCATTTTGAAGGATTCTGATTAAATGATCTTCTTTAATGCTTTCATCCGTGGCCAGCTGGCCGATAATTTTCTTCATTGTTTTTCTTGTTTACAGGATAATAACTTGAGATTAACAGAATTAAAAACGAAACACGGCATAAAGAGTTTACGTATCTTATATAAAAAAATTGAAAGAAATATTTGGTTTCTAAAACTAATGTGTTACTTTTGCTGCATATTTAAAAGCAAATATCCAGTGAGATGAACATTTTTACTTATACATATTACTTCTTTTTTTACTTTTACTTTAGCAACAAAGTAGAGCGGGAGTTTGTATGTATCAAGTGACAATGATGCTTAAGAACAGAAATAATAAAGATGAATAATCATATGAATCCCGCTTCAGTAAGACGAAGCGGGATTTTTTTATATTATCTATGAGAAAAGAATGAAAAAGATTGCCATTCAGGGAACGTTAGGTTCCTTCCATGATTTAGCCGCACACCGTTTTTTCGGAAACGAAGAGATAGAATTGCTTTGCTGCAACACTTTCGAGGATGTTTTCAAATCATTGAAAGATGATAGTCAGAATATTGGTATGCTGGCCATTGAAAACACCATCGCCGGAAGTCTGCTGCAAAACCATGAGCTTCTGCGCCAAAGCGGAGCACAGATTATCGGTGAGTATAAACTACGCATTTCGCACAATTTTGTTTGTCTGCCCGATGAAAGCTGGGAAGATATTGTAGAAGTCAACTCGCACCCTATCGCACTGATGCAGTGCCGCGACTTTCTTCAGCAATATCCACACATCAAAGTGGTAGAAACCGAGGATACGGCGCAGAGTGCCGAAGCCATCAGCAAAGGAAACCTTCGTGGCCGGGCAGCCATTTGCTCTAAACCCGCTGCAGAAATGTATGGCATGAAGATTCTGCAGGAAGGTATCGAGACCAACAAGCACAACTTTACCCGCTTTTTAGTGGTAGCCGATCCCTGGCAGGCCGATGAGCTGAAACAATCGCTCGGTACAAAATCGAACAAATCGAATATGGTTTTCATGCTTCCTCACACGGAAGGCAGTCTTTCTCAGGTTCTTTCCATTCTCTCGTTCTATCACATTAATCTTACTAAAATTCAATCGCTTCCTATCATCGGAAGAGAATGGGAATATCAGTTTTATATTGATGTTTCGTTCGACGATTATGTCAGATACAAACAGGCCATTGCCGCAATTACTCCATTGACCAAAGAACTTAAAATATTGGGTGAATATGAATCCGGAAAATCAAACGTATAAGATACAACCTGCCAGCCGCCTCAATGAGGTGAGCGAATACTACTTTTCGCGCAAGCTGAAAGAGGTGGCACAGATGAACGCCGAAGGAAAAGATGTGATCAGTCTGGGCATCGGTAGTCCTGATATGCCTCCTGCTAAAGAGACGATCGAAACACTTTGCTGTGAAGCGAATAATGCCAGCGGACATGGCTATCAGCCGTATGTGGGTATTCCCGAGCTGCGCAATTCGTTTGCCAACTGGTATAAAACGTGGTATGGTGTCGATCTGAATCCGGCTACTGAAATTCAGCCATTGATTGGTTCGAAAGAGGGTATTCTGCATATCACGCTGGCTTTTGTGAATCCGGGTGAAAAGGTATTGGTGCCCAATCCGGGCTATCCCACTTACACTTCACTAAGCAAACTGTTAGGTGCTGAAGTGGTGAACTATGATCTGAAAGAGGATAATAACTGGGAACCGGATTTTGATCAGCTGGAACAGATGGATTTAAGTGATGTGAAGCTGATGTGGACAAATTATCCGCATATGCCTACCGGAGCAAATGCATCGAAAGAGCTATATGAAAAGTTGGTTGACTTTGCACGCCGTAAAGGATTGGTGATTGTGAATGATAATCCGTACAGCTTTATCCTGAACGATAATCCGCAGAGTATTCTGAGTATTCCCGGAGCAAAGGAGTGTTGCATCGAACTGAACTCGATGAGCAAGAGTCATAACATGCCGGGCTGGCGTATCGGTTTGCTTGCCTCGAATCCGCAGTTCATTCAATGGGTGCTGAAGGTGAAGAGTAACATTGACAGCGGTATGTATCGTGCCATGCAACTGGCTGCCGCTAAGGCACTTGAAGCAGGCGAAGAGTGGTACGAAGGCAATAATGCCAATTATCGCAACCGCCGCAAACTTGCCGGAGAGATTATGGATGTACTGGATTGTACGTACGATAAGAATCAGGTGGGGATGTTCCTTTGGGGAAAAATTCCTGCGAAATATGAGGATGTGGAGCAGCTCACTGAAAAACTTCTTCACGAAGCGCGTGTTTTTATTACACCGGGATTTATATTCGGCAGCAACGGCGCACGTTATATACGTATTTCACTTTGCTGTAAAGATGATAAACTTGCGGAAGCATTACAACGCATTAAAAATGTGATGCAAAACTAATTCATTCAGATAATAAACGATAAAAATATAAAGATATGGAACTCGAATCAATCTTACTTCCCGGCGTTGAAGCGAAACGCCCCATCGTCATTGCAGGTCCTTGCAGTGCCGAAACACCAGAACAGGTGATGTCTACAGCTAAAGAACTGGCTGACAAAGGTATTAAACTTTTCCGCGCAGGTATCTGGAAACCGCGTACTAAACCGGGTGGTTTCGAAGGTGTTGGTGTTGATGGTCTGGCATGGCTGAAGGATGTAAAGAAAGAGACTGGCATGTATGTATCGACTGAAGTAGCAACTGCCAAGCATGTGTACGAATGTCTGAAAGCGGGTATCGACTTACTTTGGATTGGTGCACGTACCACTGCCAACCCGTTTGCGGTGCAGGAAATTGCCGATGCACTGAAGGGTGTGGATATTCCTGTACTGATAAAGAATCCGGTAAACCCTGATCTTGAACTATGGATCGGTGCACTGGAGCGTATCAACAATGCCGGACTGAAACGTATCGGTGCTATTCACCGTGGATTCAGCAGCTACGATAAAAAGCTGTACCGTAATCTTCCGCAATGGCATATTCCAATCGAACTTCGCCGCCGTTTGCCTGAGCTTCCTATCTTCTGCGATCCAAGCCACATCGGTGGTAAACGCGAACTGATTGCTTCACTTTGTCAGCAGGCTATGGACCTTAACTTCGATGGTCTGATCATTGAAAGCCATTGCAATCCTGATGCAGCATGGAGTGATGCATCCCAGCAGGTAACGCCTGAAGTACTGGATTATATCCTTAACCTTTTGGTGATTCGCCAGGAAACACAGAGTACCGAAAGCCTTGGCCAGTTGCGCAAGCAGATTGATGAATGTGATGACAACATCATTCAGGAGCTGGCAAAACGTATGCGTGTGGCACGTGAAATTGGTCAGTACAAAAAAGAACATGGCATCACTGTATTGCAGTCGGGCCGCTACAACGAAATTCTTGAAAAACGTGGTTCTCAGGGAGAGCAATGTGGCATGAGTGCTGAATTCCTGATGAAGGTTTTCGAAGACATTCACGAAGAATCGGTTCGTCAGCAGATGGATATTATTAATAAATAAGCCGTCGATATCATGAGAATATTAATATTGGGAGCCGGTAAAATGGGCTCCTTTTTTACCGATGTTTTGAGTTTTCAACACGAGACTGCTGTTTATGACAGAAATCCGCATCAGTTGCGCTTTGTCTACAACACTTATCGTTTTACTACGCTCGATGAAATTAAAGAATTCGATCCGGAGCTGGTGATCAATGCGGTAACACTGAAATATACGCTTCAGGCTTTTCGCGATATCATGCCTGTACTTTCAAAAGATTGTATCCTGAGCGATATCGCATCAGTAAAAACCGGCTTACAGAGTTTTTACCGCGAATGCGGGTTCCGTTATGTGTCAACTCACCCGATGTTTGGCCCTACATTTGCCAGCCTCAACAACCTGGCCAGCGAAAGCGCCATTGTTATAAGCGAAAGTGATCATCTTGGTAAAGTATTCTTTAAAGATTTATATCATTCACTGAATCTGAACATCTTCGAATATACTTTCGATGAGCACGATGATACCGTGGCATATTCACTATCGATTCCTTTTGTATCGACACTGGTTTTTGCCGGTGTAATGAAGCATCAGGAGGCACCGGGTACGACTTTCAAAAAACATATGGCGATTGCCAAAGGATTGCTTGGCGAGGACGATTACCTGTTACAGGAAATTCTGTTTAATCCGAGAACTACGGCGCAGGTTGAAAATATTCGCCGCGAACTGAAGAATCTTCTCGAAATTATCAATACGAAAGATGGTGAAGAGATGAAGAAGTTTCTGAAAAAGATCAGAGAAAATATCAAATAAACGGACCTTATTTATACCGTTTTCTGGCAAGCGCTTGCCAGTCTGTTGCCAAGCTATGGCCAGCAGACTGGTAAGCGCTTGTTGGCTTACTGAGTATAGTTTGCTGAGATTTGATTGTGTAAAGATAAGAATTGATACACTCTATTAAGATTCAATTTTTGATTATGCCGCAAATAAGAAGTAAATTTGCAACAACAAAAACAACAAACGTCCCGCTATTATATGATAGATCCCAGAACCGTTCAGCGTATTCTCGATGCAGCAGATATTTATGAAGTCGTATCCGATTTTGTTTCACTCAAAAAGAGAGGTGTAAATTATATCGGGCTTTGTCCTTTCCATTCAGACAATACACCTTCGTTTTACGTATCACCTGCTAAAGGAATATGTAAATGCTTTGCCTGTGGCAATGGTGGTAATCCTGTGCACTTTGTGATGCAGCACGATAACATCAGCTATACGGAGGCTTTACGCTATCTGGCGAAAAAGTACAACATAGAAATCGTGGAAAAAGAGCTGACCAAAGAAGAGCAGCAGGCCCAGAGTGACCGCGAAAGTATGTTTATCATGAACACTTATGCCCGGGATTATTTCCATAATATTCTTAGAAATCATGAGGAAGGGCGTTCGGTGGGAATGGGTTATTTCCGACAACGTGGTTTCCGCGAAGATATCATCGAAAAGTTTCAGTTGGGCTATTGCACCGAGCATCGCTATGCTTTTGCACAAGAGGCTATTCAGAAAGGATACAAGCAGGAATTCTTGTTAAAAACCGGTCTTTGCTATGAGACAGATGACAAGAAGTTGCGCGACCGTTTCTGGGGACGTATCATCTTCCCTATTCATAGCATTTCAGGAAAAATAATCGGTTTTGGCGGACGTGTACTGAGCACTCAAACCAAAGGAATCACGGCTAAATATGTCAATTCTCCCGAATCGGAAGTCTACCATAAAAGCGATGTTCTTTATGGTATCTATTTTGCGAAAAATGCCATTCAGAAAGCAAACTGCTGTTATATCGTAGAAGGATATACGGATGTGATTTCCATGCATCAGGCCGGTATTGAGAATGTGGTTGCACCATCGGGTACAGCATTTACTTTTCAGCAGATTAAGTTGATTAAGAGATTTACCAAAAATCTAACTCTGCTTTTTGACGGGGATGCGGCAGGTATCAAGGCTGCAGTGAAAAGTATCAATATGCTGCTCGAAGAAGATATGAATATAAAAATCTGTCTGCTACCCGAAGATGAGGATCCGGACTCTTTTGCCCGCAAAAATTCTTCGACTGAGTTTCAGGAATATATTCAGAAAAACGAGGTCGACTTTATCCGCTTTAAAACCAGATTCCTGGAAAAAGAAGCTGCTAATGACCCCATTAAAAGAGCTGAACTGATTAAAGATTTAGTGGGTAGTATTGCGGTTATTCCCGAAGCTATTACACGCGATATCTATATAAAAGAGTGTGGCCAGTTGCTACACATTGACGACAGACTTTTAGTATCTGAAGTAGCCAAGCAACGTACGGCGAATGCGGAACAAAAGCAAAAGCCGGTACATGGAGGAACACAGGCTGAAGGCCAAAAAGAAGAAACGATTACTCCTCCATTTGCAACTGATAACACAGCCGTTATAGATGCAGCCAGAGCCCGGAAAGCCAGAGAGTTCCTGAAATATGAACAGCAAATTACGCAAGCGATCGTGCGTTATGGCGAAAAGATAATGTGCCAGATGGAGGAAGAGGATGGTAGTCAGGTGCCGGTAAGCGTTATCAATTATATTTCGAATGATTTGAAAGAAGATGATATCAGCTTTTACAATCCGGTATATCAGCGTATTTTAGAGGAAGCCACCGCTCATGCAAATGACGCGAACTTTATTTCAGAACGCTTCTTTGTAAACCATTTAGACCCTATAGTGAGTAGTGCAGCCATAGAACTGGCTACCGAAAGATACCAGTTGAGTAAAGTACATTCGAAAACCCAAACTGTACTTAGCGATGAGGAACGTCTGTTCGAACTGGTTCCGATGCTGATGATCAATCTTAAGAATGCCATCGTTGCGTCGGAGCTTAAAGAGATTATCGAACAATTAAAGAATCCTGCCATTGCTGCCGATGAGAATAAATGTTCGGAGCTAATGAACCGGTATAAAGAATTAAAAGATATAGAACGCATCATGGCCAAGCATCTTGGCGACCGCGTTGTTTTAAGATAAAAAAGTGAGGATCAGATTAATATTATAAATGAATATTAATCTGATCTTTTACTATAATCACTTCTTTAAATTTGCCTGTAGCACGAAGCTGACGCATCACTACATTGGCTTCTTCTATACTACGAAAATCGCCTACACGACTCAACCAGCGCGGAGATGAAAAAGATGTATAAACACGCATGTTCGGGAAATACTCTTTCACAGCTGCCGACATCTGTTCGGCTTCAGCACGGGATACACGCGAGTTAGAACCTGCATATACCTGCACACGATAACCGGTACTCGATATCACTTTTCGTTCGCCTGTTTCAGTTACCGGATTCTCAGCAACAATCAATGCTGCAATGGCCGGATCCTGATGGATAGTAACTACTCCCTGTCCCGGCACACGTTCTTCCAGACTCTTTATGATGTCCTGAGCAGAAGTTGTTACCGAATACGAAGCAATAAGGATAAATAATAAAAAGATCTTTCTCATATACATAAATTAAAAAAGCTGCAAACTACAGGTCAGTGACCAATAGTCTGCAGCAAAATCAGTTCTTATACATTAAATGCATCGATAATAGCCTTGAAGTCAGCCACTTTCAAAGAAGCGCCACCGATAAGACCACCATCAACATCAGGATTAGAGAACAATTCCTTAGCATTTGTAGGATTACAGCTACCACCATAAAGGATAGAAGTGTTATCAGCTACTTCTTTACCGTATTTATCAACGATTAATGAACGGATAAATGCGTGGATTTCCTGTGCCTGAGCAGAAGTAGCAGTTTTACCTGTACCAATAGCCCAAACTGGTTCGTAAGCCAATACGATTTTAGCGAACTCTTCAGCAGGAAGATCGAATACAGAAGCCAATTGCTCTGCTACTACTTCGTTTTGCTTGTTAGCTTCGCGTTCTGCAAGAACTTCACCAATACAGAAAATCGGAGTTAAACCATTGGCTAAAGCCAATTTTACTTTTTCCTTAAGGATCTCAACAGTTTCGCCATAGTAAGCACGACGTTCTGAGTGACCAAGGATAACGTATTGCGCACCTGTTGATGCAACCATAGCAGCAGAAACTTCGCCTGTATATGCACCAGAAGCTTTGTCAGCACAGTTTTCAGCGCCTACACCAATCACAGAAGAATCCACGATAGGAGTTACCGAAGCAAGGTGAATAAACGGAGTGCAGATAACTACATCACAACTTGGTTTATCAGCAACAAGAGCTGCGTTTAATTCTTCAGCAAGAGCAATACCTTCCTGAAGTGTTTTGTTCATTTTCCAGTTTCCTGCAACAATGTTTTTTCTCATTTTGTTTTCTAATTAAAGGGTTAAAATATAGGGTTAAATTAGTTTGTTATCATATTAAATTTTCAAGATCCTCATCTTTATCGACGACTTTCTGTTTGGCATTCTTTCGTTTTTGATGTAACACCCAAAGAGAATCGAATCCTAAAACAATCAGCAGCGGAATGATGTACCATAGAAAAGCTAAACCGATGGTTCGGGCATCATTCACTGGTTTGATTTCACCAAATGCTGTATATTCAAGTCCACGTCCGTCGAGTTCATATTCATCAGGAATATCACTCTGATTCCATTTATTAAGAATAGTACCATTCTTAATCAGCATCAATCCCGGATTAGAACGAATCATGGTCTTAAGGGTAATTTCATCGACCAGACAGAACGGATATTCAGCTCCGGCACGGTCTTGCCATGCAAGTATATCTTCCTCTGGTGAAGAAGTTAAACAATAAAAGCCATAACCATGTTCTGTAGAATAATCATAGATTTCGTTAATGAGATCTATATTTCCGTCATCAGCCTTATCTAACCGATTGGCTATTAGGAAAAATGTATAAGTTGTATCGGTTAAGACTTTATGAGTCAAATCATCATAAGTCTCCAGATCGATCAATGAAAAATCGTGAATAGTCGGCTCAAATCCTTTCTCTATCAGTTTCGTTTTAGCCTCTACAAATGTCCAGGTAGAATCCGGATAATTATCGATTGTAAACTCTTTCTTCTTTCCATCTTTAGAAAGAATAAAAGTCGTTTCGTATACCGATGGTTTGGCATCATCGGGTATCATCATTTCCTGAAGAATATTCTTTCCGATTTTATAAGGACGGAAATCGAGCACAGGTAAGTGATGGAAACAGTACATGATAAGACAGATACTATAGAGGATAGAAAAGAGAGAAACAAGCCACTGTGAGTTGGCAGAGATAAATGGAATGATGCGTTTTTTCCATTTAAAGGTAATAATGACGAAAGTAAGAAGAAATATATTCTTCAAGAAAGTTTGCCAGTTGGTAAGTACAACTACATCGCCAAAACAACCGCAATCTGATACAGAATCTGTAACAGCAAGATAAAAAGTAAGAGTGGTCATAAAGACCATCAGGAGAAGAGATAGCCAGGTAGTAAGCTTTCTGCGGATACCCCAAAAATAGCAGGTTCCAAGTGTAAATTCAATAATTGCAAAGAAAGCTCCGATGAAGATCATTACAGCATTGGGTAAAAGTCCACCTAAACCAAATGCAATAAAATAATCCTGAATTTTATAAAGACTGCCGATAGGATCGACCAGTTTTACAAACCCTGAGAAAATAAAAGTGATGGCCAGAACGAAACGAAAAACATTGGCCAGCACAGATTTAGCTATATGTATATTATTCTTCTCCAAATTCTATTTTAATCATGCCGAATACAGCATAGTTAATCATATCCATATAGTTGGCATCAATACCTTCGGAAACAAGTGTTCCGCCTTGAAGATTTTCAATTTGTTTTGTACGGTTAATCTTCATCAGAATCAGATCGGTAAAAGAGGTGATTCTCATGGCACGCCACGCTTCATCATAATCATGATTCTTCGCAATCATCAAACATAATGCTTCATCGGCATATTTATCGTAAAGCTCCATAGCCTTATCGTTATTAATATCTACACCCGAAGCATAACCAAGCTCGAGTTGAATTAATCCGATAATGCTGTAGTTGATAATCCCGATAAATTCTGAGCGGATGCCTTCATCAATCAGAGACATTCCTTTGGTTTCTATACTGCGAATACGATTAGCTTTTATGTAAATCTGATCAGTAACAGATGCCGGGCGCATGATACGCCATGCCGCACCATAATCGTGCAGCTTTTTTGCAAATAAGTCACGACAAATGGTAATGATATTCTTGAATTGTTGATTTGTATCTTTCATCTCTATTTTTAATAGTACGCAAAGGTAATAATAACAACGTAATAAATAAAAAAATAGCCGGACAAAGCGTTGTCCGGCTATCATCTATATTATAGAATAATCTATTATTTTAAGAGCAGCGTAATACCTGACCAACACGAAGGGTCGTTGTTGTAGTAATACGGTTAAGTTTACAAAGTGTACTTACAGAGACACCACGGAGTTTCGCAATACGTGATAATGTGTCACCACTTTTAACTTTATGATATCTGATTTCACCATCAGATATTTCTGAGTCATGGCTACCTGCAATATTTTGTTGCACACCTCTTGTTTTCTTAAATGTATATGTATCAGCAACAATATCCTGTTTCGGGAAGTCGAACATTAATGCAGGATTAATAGCGATACCTAAGAAACGGGTTTCGAAATGAAGGTGAGAACCTGTAGAGCGTCCGGTATTACCACCGAGACCAATTACTTCTCCTGCCTTTACTAATTGATTTTCTTTAACCAATTGTTTAGAAAGGTGTCCGTATACAGTTTCAAGACCATTATCATGACGAATTACGATATATTGTCCATAACCTTTGCGTTCGAATTTGACAATACGCACTTTACCATCAAAAGCTGCAACGATTGTATCGCCTACAGCCACTTTGATATCGATACCGTTGTGCATTCTGCGCCAGCGTGGACCGAATTTTGAAGTGATACGCGTATTCGTAGTCGGCATATTAAAGCCGGTCAAGTCAATTTCATAAGAAGAAGGAACGGTTACCTCTTTACCATAACGATGAACAAATTCATTGCTCCATGATGCATAAAGATCAAGAGCTGGGAATTCAGACTGTTCAGCGCGAATTTGTTTTAAAAGAACTAATGAATCTACTGCTTTTAATTTTTTGTCGATTGGCGCCTGTCTTGCAATTAAGTCCTGAGAAAAAGAACTGACACTAATCAAAGCCGCAGCGGCTACCAAACATGTTTTAATGCATCTAAAAATCATTATTTTCGCTAGTATTTTGATATATTAGAATTCATCGTTTGCATATAAGAAGTCGTGTATTACCAACTTATAATCAAACAACTCTTCTGGTTTAAAAAATCTTTTTACTTCTGCAACAGCAGCCTCATACGAATCTGAGGTGTGTACAATATTTGATTGAGAACTCATACAATAATCACCGCGAATTGTTCCGGGATCAGCAATTCTACCATTAGTAGCTCCGGCCATGGCATGTACAGTATGTACAGAATCTACACCTTCAATGCAAATTACAATTACCGGTGAAGCCATCATTGAATCTTTAACTCGCTGAAAGAAAGGTTTACCTACTAAATGTGCATAGTGTTCATCTAAAAGTTCGTTAGTTAACTGCATCATTTTGATTCCGGCAATGCGGAGTCCTTTTCTTTCGTAATGTTTAATAATTTCGCCACAAAGTGCACGTTGGATCGTACACGGCTTCAGAATAACAAGTGTTTTTTCAGTCATATAGATAGATTTTGCGTGCTTTCGCAATTGATTATTATAAAATTCTACCTCAAAGATAATATAATCTGCAGAGAATAAGAAATTTACTTAACTAATTTTGTCCATTAAAAATTAATTAAAGTATTATTAATGTTTTGAATACACTATAAACACGGTGATTGCACAAATACATGTTTTGCAACATATTGGCAAACAATTCACATATATAGCAATGACATTAACTAATTGATGCCCAGTTTACATTTTCTTTGCGCAGAGCTTTAAGTTGTTGCCAAAGCAGATCATTTTGAGGCAATATCCCCTCCGGATCTTCATCAACTACCTGTTGGGCAATCTCACGAACATATTGCAGCAACTGCCCGTCACGGGCTATATCGGCTATTTTCAGATCGAAAGCAACACCACTTTGCTGAGTCCCTTCCAGGTCGCCGGGACCACGTAATTTAAGATCGGCTTCAGCAATTTCAAATCCGTCGTTTGTGCGAACCATGATTTCAAGACGTTTGCGAGTGTCTTCAGCGAGTTGATATTTGGTAACTAAAATACAATAAGACTGATCTGCACCACGTCCTACTCTACCGCGCAGCTGATGTAATTGCGACAAACCGAAACGTTCAGCATTTTCAATAATCATCACCGATGCATTGGGTACATTTACCCCTACTTCTATGACTGTAGTGGCCACCATAATTTGCGCTTCTCCCGAAATGAAACGTTGCATTTCTTCATCTTTCTCGGCCGGTTTCATTTTACCGTGAACTTTACAGACTGTACATTTAGGAAAAGCTTCACATATCTGATGATAACCTTCTTCAAGGTTTTTTAAATCGATTTTCTCGCTTTCCTTAATCAGCGGATAAACGATATACACCTGCCGCCCCTCTGCTATTTGTTTATCTACACTCTGATATAGACTTTCACGACGGTTATCGAACTGATGTATGGTTTGTATCGGTTTTCTTCCGGGAGGAAGTTCATCGATGACAGATACATCAAGATCACCATACAATGTCATTGCCAGTGTACGGGGAATTGGTGTGGCTGTCATAACTAACACATGTGGCGGGTGAATATTTTTACTCCACAAACGGGCACGCTGAGCAACACCAAAGCGATGCTGTTCATCAATAACAGCCAATCCTAATGAAGCAAACTGTACAGTATCCTCGATTACAGCATGAGTACCAACAAGGATATGAATATCACCGTTTAGTAGTCCTTCCAGAATTTCTTTTCGTTTTTTACCCTTTACTGAACCTGTTAACAACTCAACTCTTACATTCATTCCTTTCATAAAAGAACAAATCGTTTCATAATGCTGGTTCGCCAGGATTTCGGTAGGAGCCATCATGCAGGTCTGGAATTTATTATCCAGCGCCAACAGCATACTCATTAAGGCTACAAGTGTTTTACCACTACCCACATCACCCTGAACCAGTCGGTTCATTTGGCGCCCGGTGCCAACATCTTGTCTGATTTCCTTCAGAACCCGCTTTTGAGCACCAGTCAGTTCGAAAGGTAAATGCTCTGAATAGAATGTATTAAAGAAATCCCCGACCCGCGGAAATATATATCCACGATATCGCATCTGACGATCCTTGGCATAGCGCAGAATGGCCAGCTGAATATAAAAAAGCTCTTCAAATTTTAAACGATATTCTGCTTTACGCAAGCTATCCGGATTTGAAGGAAAATGAATAGTATTAATCGCCTCGGTTAAAGGCATTAGATGATATTTAGCCAATAACCATTCAGGCAGTGTTTCGGGAAGTGGTTCCTGAAGCGTCTGCAATACGGTAGCCATAATACGTGCCAGAACCGGTGAAGCAAGGAAACTTCGCTTCATCTTTTCTGTTGTATTATAATAAGGTTGCAGACCTTTGGATGTCAGTTTCACATCTTCAGGTTTGTCCATATCTGGATGAGCCACATTTATGCGGCCATTAAATACTGATGGTTTACCAAAAACGATGAACTCCTGATTGACTTTATATCTTGAAGTAATGTATTTAATTCCCTGAAACCAGATCAGATCAACCGTACCTGTACCATCCGAGAAGTGTGCTACGAGGCGCCTTTGACGACCTTCGCCAAAAGTTTCGTAACTGAGAATCTTACCTTTTATCTGTATATAAGGCATATTCCCATTAAGTTCTTTAATGGTATAAATTCGGCTTCGGTCTACATATTTATAAGGGAAATAATAGATAAGATCATGAACCGAAAAAATCTTCAGTTCCTTATTTAAAACATCTGCTTTCTGAGGACCTACACCCGTAATATATTTGATATCGCGTGTGGTTAAATCGATCATCCTAATAATGCTGAACTAATCAATAAATCGAATGGTGTGGTTACTTTTATATTTTCCCGGTTGCCTTCAACCAGTTTGATGTTATATCCTAACGCTTCTATAACAGAGGCATCGTCTGTGAAAGATGATTGATATGCCTGCTGATATGCTCTTCTAAGCAATGCTGACTCAAATACTTGTGGCGTCTGTACCAATTTGTATTTATTACGGTCGACAGATTTATTGCCTTCATCAGTCAATTCCCTAATAGACTCAAATACATCTATAACAGGAATTACAGCATCGAATTTTTCTGCTTTATCGAAGCATCTTCTGATTACTTCTATTGATACAAACGGACGTACACCATCATGAATGGCTATATACTCTCCTGTAGCCACAGCTAATCCGTTTGAAACAGAATGAAATCTGGTTTCACCCCCCGAGACAACCTGATGAGGAATAGCGAACTGATAAGTATTGCACAAACCTTCCCAATAAGGTTGTTGCTCTTCGGGGAGAACTACAATTAATTGAATATCGGACGAGAAACGATAAAAAACATCTATTGTATGCATTAAAATTGGTTTATTGCCGATGCAAAGGAATTGCTTGGGAACTTCTGCACCCATACGCATTCCCTTTCCACCCGCAACAATCACAACGGAATGTTTCATTTAGCAGCCGACATTTTAACACACATACCTGCGTGCAATTCATTTGCCTTATCTTTTCCGACAATAACATCTACAATTTTAAGTGCAAAAGCCATAGCTGCACCCGGTCCGCTTCCTGTTATAATATTTCGGTCATGAACCACTGGTTTATCTTCAAGAATGGCACCTTTCAGATAGTCTTCAAATCCCGGATAACAAGTCGCCTTATATCCTTCGAGTATTCCAAGATTACCCAACGCCATAGGTGCTGCGCAGATAGCAGCCACATATTTTTCATTTTTAGCAAAGCTCAGAAGTAGCTTATTTAATCCTTTATGTTTTGAGAGTGTATCTGCTCCAGGCATACCACCGGGTAAAACAAGAATATCAGCATCATAGAAATCGCAGTTCGCAAAATTCACATCGCAGAACACCGATACGCTATGAGCACCTTTTACTATCTCGCTATCTGTAACCGAAACAATCTTTACATTCATTCCGGCACGTCTCATTACATCTACTATTGTAAAAGCTTCGATTTCTTCAAAACCATCAGCAAAAAAAACATATCCTGTCTTCATAAACTAAAAATATTATTGGTTTGTACTATCAGATAATTATTTCAATTCAAAATTATAGGTAATTGTTCCTACCTGATTATTTACTCCTGTTACTTCATTAAATCTTGCTTTCAGAGCAGCTTCACGTGCTGCTTTTCTTAATTGCGGATTGGACGTTTTAGTCTTATCCAGATTAAAACTGGCATCAATGACTTTTCCTGCAGGATTTACAGTTATTGTTATAACCACAATACCCCCTTCCTGAAAATTACCAACAGGTTTTGGCAAGCCACCTTCACCAAGAGAACGACCGGCAAGATCGAATGATCCATAACCACCACTTCCGGAAACACCCTTATCAGAAGTTCCGGATGGATTACCGCTAACACCCGCATTCGTCCCACTACTTGTAGCACCGGGTTTCATTTCAGATCCTTTGCCAAATGCACCCTGCACACGTTGAGCAGTTCTTTCGGCAGCCTCTTTACGCTCGCGCTCAGCTTTTTCTTCGGCCAGGCGTTTTGCTTCTGCTTCTATTTCCTCCTTACTCTTTTCAGGCTTTTTCGGAGTTTCAGTTTTAGGCGTATCCACCTTCTTAGGTTTCTCTTTGACTTCCTCAATCACCACCGTTTCTTCCAAATCCTGTGTCAGTAATTCCTCAGCTTCAGGCTGATTAAATTCCGGAGCAGAAGAGGAAGGTTGTGTCGTTATTTCAATATCAACCAGATCACCGGCATTTCCCGAATCTGCAAAAGCATTCTCAGTACCAAGCATTACGGGTACGCCACCTTCTTCCTGAGATACCGGAATAGAAAAGCCAAGTAAAAGCAATAAGGAGATAAGAGCAACATGCACCAGTACAGTTCCTCCAATTCCGTAAATTTTAGCCTTTTTCTTATTCTCCATTAACGTACTTTCTCGGGTGGCCGTGTGGCAAGCACCATTTTAAAACGGTTATCGTTGGCGATATTTAGTATTTTCACGATCTCTCTGTAAGGTACTGTTTCATCAGCATACAGCGCTACATACATTTCAGGTTCTCTGCGTGCACATTCCTGCAAAAAAGGAGTCAGATCGTTTATACTGATAGCCTGTTCTTTATCACTTCCAAAAGCCACATAGTAATTCAGTTCTTTATCAATAATCACTCTGCTCAAAGGTCGCGCATTGGTTTGCTGCTTTCCCTGAGGCAACAATACATTGATGGCATTTGGGGTCACCAGTGTAGAGGTAATCATAAAGAATATCAATAACAGAAAGATGACATCCGTCATTGAAGCCATACTAAAGACAGGCGTTATTTTAGTTCTTCGCTTTAAAGCCATAAACCCTTATTTTTTTAGCGGTTCATTAAGTAAATCCATGAAATCCATTGTACGCGATTCCATTTTATTTACCACACGATCGACCAGCATTACCAGATAATTATAAGCAAACATGGCGATAATACCCACTAAAAGACCACCTACTGTAGTAATCATGGCTTCGTAAATACCACCTGAAAGAAGTGTGATATCAATATTTCCGCTACCTGCATTTGCCATCGCAAAGAAAGCACGAACCATACCGATTACAGTTCCAAGGAAACCAATCATCGGTGCGCCGGCAGCAATAGTTGCCATCACCGGCAAGCCTTTTTCCAGTTTAGCCACTTCGATATTGCCTACATTTTCAATCGCCACCTGAACATCATTAATCGGGCGACCAAGGCGTGATATTCCTTTTTCAATCATACGGGCTGATGGTGTATCTACGCTGCGCGAATAGTTCAGTGCAGTTTTAATATCGCCACTGTGCATATAATCTTTTATACGATCCATAAAAGACGGATCTTCTTTGTTTGCCTTTTTTATGATGAACAAACGTTCAAAGAATATATAAATACAAATAACAGAAAGGACAGCCAGTACAATCATGATCCAGCCTCCTTTAAAAGCCATATCAAGCATATTCATATCGGCAACTTCCTGTATTGTTCCCATCTCATTCTCAATCATCACAGCAGTTTCGGTCGTATTTACAACACCTTGCAACAAAAATGGTAAATTCATCGGTTTAAGCAGTTCTTATATTCATGAATAGTTTGTTCCAGTCCCAGATAAAGCGCATCACAGATCAAAGCATGTCCGATAGACACTTCATCGAGCCATGGAATATGCGTATAGAAATAATTCAGGTTTACCAGACTTAAATCATGACCGGCATTAAGTCCTAACCCCAGACTGCGTGCAGCTTTAGCAGCAGTTATATAAGGAGCGACAGCAGCTTCAGGATTTCTTGGGAAATCGGTCGCATAAGGTTCGGTATATAGTTCTACACGATCAGTACCTGCTTTAGCGGCATATTCAATTAATTCAACATCAGTCGAAATAAAAACCGAAGTACGAATACCGGCGCTACTGAATTCATCTAAAATTTCAGTCAGGAAAGCCTGATGAGTTTTAGTATCCCAGCCTGAATTGGAAGTAATCTGATCGGGAGCATCAGGAACCAGCGTCACCTGATGAGGTTTTACCTTTAATACCATATCAATAAACTCTGCCGATGGATATCCTTCGATGTTGAATTCCGTTCTCAATGCCGATTTCAGATCAATAACATCATTAATACGAATATGGCGTTCATCCGGACGCGGATGAACTGTAATTCCATCAGCCCCGAAACGTTCACAGTCTAATGCTACTTTCACTACATCGGGTACATTACCACCGCGGGCATTGCGGAGAGTGGCGATTTTATTGATATTAACACTTAATTTGGTCATAACATTCAATAGTTGTTTAGTTGCAAAAATAACAAATTAACCATACAAATGTATCATTGAAATAAAAAAAAGAAATGCCATCGGTTTTAGCCGGTGACATTTCAAATCTTATAAATCAATCACTAAACTGATATTATTTTATTTTTTTGATGATTGCAGCATATCCGCCACCAGGATACATCGTAACTTTTAATTCTTTAGATGCGGGAAGCTTGAATGTTTCTTTCTTATAATCTGATGCTTTCCGATTGGCATTTACACCATCTCTGAAAAGAGTTACTTCATAAGAACCTTCTGGCAAAAACGACAAATCAAGAATTTGTTCCTTTGTACTCCAATCGTTCATACCACCTACATACCATATATTGTCATTACGTCTGGCTATATTGATGTATTCTGATATTTTACTTGGTAATGCCACTGTTTCATCCCACACAGTAGGAATCTGAGCGATATACTCTGTACATTCGGGTTCAGCAGCATAGGCAGTCGGCGAATCACAAAGCATATTCAGAGGAGAGTCGAAGATTACATACTGTGCCAGCTGTCGTGATCGGGTTCCCTGACTCATCGGTTCATTATACACCGGTTTATAATTCGATTTTGTAGCATTACGCATTGCTCCCTGTGTATAGTCAACCGGACCGGCCAGCATACGTATAAAAGGAAACTGCAAATCGTAAAGCACCTGATCACAATCAGGTTCACGCCATTTCATTTGCTCCAGTCCATGTACACCTTCAAAATTAATCACATTCGGATAAGTGCGCTGAATACCAAAAGGTTTACACACTCCGTGGTAGTCGACTAACATCTTATTCTCTGCACAAATTTTAGCTGCATCCCACATAAAGTCAACCATTGGCTGATCATCACGATCCATAAAATCAATCTTAAAGCCTTTTACACCCATATCAGCATAATGCTTAGTCACTTTCTCCATATCTTTATGGAAAGCCCAGTAACCTGCCCACAGAATTATATCGACATTTTTAGCTTTACCATATTCGATGATTTCTTCCAGATCAATCTCAGGAACAACCTGGAATAAATCGGCCTGACCGTTTACTGCCCAGCCTTCATCTAATATGACATATTCCACACCATGTTCAGAAGCGAAATCGATGTAATGCTTATAAGTTTCATTGTTCACACCCGACTCGAAGTCAACTCCCGAAATATTCCAGTCATTCCACCAGTCCCATGCCACTTTACCGGGTTTAATCCATCCTATATTATCAATTCTGTTAGGTGAAGCCAACAGATAAACCAAATCATTATCCAGTAATTGTTCATCATTTTCAGAGATGGCAAATATTCTCCATGGAAAAGCAGGCGTGGTAGATTTAGCGATATAATCATGTCGCGATTGCACTAACTGTTGCAGATTGTTATGACCACCCTGAACAGTCACATCAGGTACCGGTGCCCAAACACCTTTCAGACTAAATTCATTGGGATTATTTACTACAAACATACCCGGATAATCATAAAGATCACTTTCGGTGATACAGATTTTTTCATTAGAATCCGGAAGAGACAATAAGATTGGTAAGATAGCCAATCGTTCATTGTTTAATTGAGGAAGTGGTTGATAATCATATAGATTTTCAAAAGAATTGAAATATTGCTCTTCTATTGGAATCACTTTTTCATGATTGGCATAAGCCGCATATGCTTTGGTTCCTTCCGGGAAGTTATATTGCGCAATTTCGTCTTTTACGATCACATCCGGTTTCTTTGCCAGATTTTCAAAACGATAGGCTACGCCATCATCATAGGCACGAAAAGTCAGAGAAAA
>CAMTOS010000032.1 GCA_947074195.1 uncultured Bacteroides sp. | reverse complement strand
TATGTATCCGAAGCATATACGAATATTCTCTACAATTTACAATAATTCACACTGTGCTTTTATACAGGTTTTTATAGTATCAGTCCGAAGAATTAATAATATCTCAAAATGTAAAATGGACGTTGCAAACTTTGTTCAAAATGTCTATATAACTCTCCTATCGTCTTGATTTTCGGTTCTTTTCTTTTTGCTTTAAATGTTATTTTGTACTTTTGGTCCAATCTTATATTAGGTATTAAGGAAATAAATCATATAATCATATAAACAATCCGTAAACATGGAAAATAAAATTCAAGAGTTGACCGATAAAATTTATCGCGAAGGTGTTGAAAAAGGGAATGACGAAGCACAACGTCTGATTGCAAATGCTCAGGAAGAATCAAAGAAGATCATCGATGATGCTAACAACCAGGCGCAGAGTATTATTGAAGCTGCACATAAATCTGCAGGAGAACTGATGGATAATACGAAATCTGAAATAAAATTATTTGGTGAGCAGTCTGTAAATGCTTTAAAATCAGAAATTACAAATTTAATTTCTGATAAAATTATAAAAGAAGCTGTTGATAAATTTGTATCAGATAAAGATTCTCTTAATGCTTTTATTGTATCTCTTGCAGCCAATTGGAGCAAAGACGAGCCTATCGTAATTTCAACAAGTGATGCTAAGTCATTGAAAGCATATTTTGCTACCCATGCAAAGGATTTGTTAGACAAAGGTGTAGAGATTAAAGAAGTAAATGGTATTAAAACATTATTTACTGTTTCACCTGCCGATGGTGCTTATAAGATTAATTTCGGAGAAGAAGAATTTATCAACTACTTTAAAGCATTTTTACGTCCGCAGTTAATTAATATGCTTTTCTAATCTGATTAGTTATGAGTAAAAGTTATTATTACTTAGTAGCTAGTTTGCCGGAGCTTGCATTAGATGATACTAAACTTAGTTTCTCTTCCAATGATTTCAGAACTGAGATTTATCCCAATCTGTCAAAACCTGATCAGGAATTAATTGATATACATTTTTTGCAATATGATAATAAAAATGTATTAGAATTATTATCGAACGCTGATGCAGAATTAGATAAAACAGGCAAATATACTATTGATGAATTGGTCGATTTTATTAACATGATTAAAAATGGTGATGAAATTGATCCTAAAGTATTCCCTTCTTATCTTTCTAAATTTATATCGGATTATTTCAATCATACCATGCCTGAGGATGTTCTTCTTGAAGATCGTCTTACCGGTTCTTATTATGAATATGCGAAAGGTTGTAAGAATGAATTTATATCAAAATGGTATGAATTTAATTTTACAATAAACAATATTCTTGTCGCATTGATTGTGCGTAAATATAAATGGGATTCACTGGATAATATTTTGGGACATTCTGAAATTAGTGATGCCTTGCGTACTTCTGGTGCCAGAGATTTCGGTATATCGAATGATGTAGATTTCTTCGATTCTGTTTTAAAGATTAGTGAAATTACCGATTTAGTGGAACGTGAAAAGAAATTAGATCTTCTGCGTTGGGACTGGCTGGAAGATAATTCATTCTTCTGCTATTTCACTATTGAAAAACTATTTGTTTTTCTGCTTCAGATCGATATGATTGAAAGATGGATTTCACTGGATAAAGAAATGGGAAATACAATCTTCAGAAATATAATTAACTCTTTGAAAGAAGAGGTACAAATTCCCGCTGAATTTAGATAAATAAAAAATATATAATGATGACAAAAGGAACTGTTAGTGGCGTAATTGCTAATATGGTAACCTTGATTGCCGACGGTCCGGTTTCTCAGAATGAGATTTGTTATATCTCAACTGGAGGCGACAGACTAATGGCTGAGGTTATTAAAGTAGTAGGCGCCAAAGTGTATGTACAGGTTTTTGAAAGTACACGCGGATTAAAAGTAGGTTCGGAAGTTGAGTTTACAGGGCATATGTTAGAGGTAACTTTAGGACCAGGTATGCTTTCGCGAAACTACGACGGCCTTCAGAATGACCTTGATAAAATGACAGGTACATTCCTGAAAAGAGGTGAATATACTTTTCCATTAGATAAAGATAAACTTTGGCATTTCAAACCAATTGTAAAAGTTGGCGATAAAGTAGGTGCTTCTGCATGGTTAGGTGAGGTTGATGAAAACTTCCAGCCATTGAAGATTATGTCTCCTTTTATGCAAAAAGGTATTGCTACTGTAAAATCAATTGTGGCCGAAGGTGATTATAAAATTGAAGATGTGATTGCTGTTCTTACAGATGAAGATGGCAATGACATTCAAATCAATATGATTCAGAAATGGCCGGTGAAGAAGGCGATGGTGAACTATAAAGAAAAACCACGTCCATTTAAACTTCTTGAAACTGGTGTTCGTGTAATCGATACGGCTAACCCTATTGTTGAAGGTGGTACAGGTTTTATTCCTGGGCCTTTCGGTACTGGTAAAACTGTATTGCAGCATGCCATTTCTAAACAAGCTGAAGCTGATATCGTAATCATTGCTGCCTGCGGTGAGCGTGCGAATGAGGTTGTAGAAATCTTTACAGAATTCCCTGAATTGGTTGACCCTCACACTGGTAGAAAGCTGATGGAACGTACCATTATTATTGCAAATACATCGAACATGCCGGTTGCTGCCCGTGAAGCATCTGTATATACTGCCATGTCTTTAGGTGAGTATTATCGTGCGATGGGTCTTAAAGTATTGCTTATGGCCGACTCTACTTCTCGTTGGGCACAGGCACTACGTGAAATGTCAAACCGTATGGAAGAGTTGCCTGGACCTGATGCATTCCCAATGGACCTTTCGGCTATTATTTCTAACTTCTACGGTCGTGCAGGTTATGTAAAACTGAATAACGATGAGACCGGTTCTATTACTTTCATCGGTACTGTATCTCCAGCAGGGGGTAACCTGAAAGAACCTGTAACAGAAAATACCAAAAAGGTAGCACGCTGTTTCTACGCTCTTGAACAGGAACGTGCCGACAGAAAACGTTATCCTGCGGTGAACCCGATTGATTCTTATTCTAAATATATTGAATATCCTGAATTCCAGGAATATATCACAGAGCACATCAATGGTGAATGGATTGAAAAAGTAAATGAAATCAAGACTCGTTTGCAGCGCGGTAAAGAAATTGCTGAGCAGATCAATATCCTTGGTGATGATGGTGTACCTGTGGAATATCATGTTACTTTCTGGAAATCGGAATTGATCGACTTCGTTATCCTTCAGCAGGATGCATTCGATAAAATTGATGCCGTTACTCCAATGGAACGTCAGGAAGCGATTCTGAATATGATCATCAATATTTGTCACACTGAGTTTGAATTCGATAATTTCACTGAAGTAATGGACTACTTCAAGACGATGATCAACCTTGGTAAGCAGATGAACTATACGGAATTTAAATCGGATGAGTACAACAACTTTATGCAGCAAATTGAAGATTTGGTTGCCGAAAGAAAAGTTTGATAACACATTAAAAAGATAAATAGAAATGGCAACAAAAGCTTTTCAAAAGATATATACAAAAATCACTCAGATAACAAAGGCTACCTGTTCACTGAAAGCTACAGGTGTTGGTTATGATGAGTTGGCTACCGTAAATGGTAAGCTTGCTCAGGTGGTTAAGATTGCTGATGATGATATTACGTTGCAGGTATTCGAAGGTACTGAAGGTATCCCGACCAATGCCGAAGTAGTATTTCTTGGTAAATCGCCTACAGTAAAAGTAAGTGATCAATTAGCCGGACGTTTTTTCAATGCTTTCGGTGATCCAATCGATGGCGGTCCGGAAATTGAGGGACAGGAAGTTGAGATTGGTGGTCCGTCGGTAAACCCTGTTCGTCGTAAACAACCATCTGAACTTATCGCTACAGGTATTGCAGGTATCGACTTGAACAATACACTGGTATCAGGACAGAAGATCCCTTTCTTTGCTGACCCTGACCAGCCTTTCAACCAGGTAATGGCAAACGTAGCGCTTCGTGCAAAAACAGATAAGATTATTCTTGGTGGTATGGGTATGACAAACGATGACTACCTTTACTTTAAGAATATGTTCTCTAATGCAGGTGCACTCGACCGTATCGTTTCTTTCGTAAATACAACAGAAAATCCTCCGGTAGAACGTCTTCTTGTACCAGATATGGCACTGACTTCTGCAGAGTATTTCGCAGTAGAAAAGAATGAGAAAGTACTTGTACTTCTTACAGATATGACATCTTATGCCGATGCCCTTGCGATTGTATCAAACCGTATGGACCAGATTCCTTCAAAAGACTCTATGCCGGGTTCACTTTATTCGGATTTGGCTAAGATCTACGAAAAAGCGGTACAGTTCCCAAGCGGTGGTTCAATCACTATTATTGCGGTAACAACCCTTTCTGGTGGTGATATTACAAATGCGGTTCCTGATAATACCGGTTATATCACAGAAGGTCAGTTGTTCCTTCGTCGTGATAGTGATATTGGTAAAGTAATCGTTGACCCATTCCGTTCACTTTCTCGTTTGAAACAGCTCGTTATTGGTAAGAAGACACGTAAAGACCATCCACAGGTGATGAATGCTGCCGTTCGTCTTTATGCCGATGCTGCTAATGCGAAAACTAAACTTGAAAACGGTTTCGACCTTACTAACTACGATGAACGTACACTTGCATTTGCCAAGGATTACTCTAACAAACTTCTTGCTATCGATGTAAATCTTGATATCACTGAAATGTTGGATGTAGCATGGTCATTATTTGGCAAGTATTTCCGTCCTGAAGAAGTAAATATCAAGAAAGAACTTGTTGACGAGTTCTGGCCAAAAAAATAAATCATTCTGAAACGAAATGGCTATAAAATTCCAATATAACAAAACCTCTCTTCAGCAGCTGGAAAAGCAGCTTAAGGTTCGCGAGCGTACTTTGCCTATCATTAAGAATAAGGAAAGTGCACTTCGAATGGAAGTGAAGCGCTGCAAAACAGAAGCAGGAGAGTTGGAGATAAGTCTGGAAAATCAGATTCAGACTTATGAAGCCATGTTCGCCCTTTGGAATGAATTCGACAGTTCATTAATAAAGGTGAAGGATGTTCACCTTGGCATTAAGAAAATTGCAGGGGTTCGTGTTCCGTTGCTCGAGAATATCGACTTCGAACTTGCACCCTTCAGTTTGTTCAGTTCGCCTAAATGGTATGCCGATGGTATCAATCTTTTAAAAGGATTGGCCAACACTGCCATCGAACGCGAATTTGTACTTGCCAAGCTGAATCTTCTGGAACATGCGCGTAAGAAAACGACGCAAAAAGTAAATCTTTTCGAAAAGGTGCAGATACCGGGTTATCAAGATGCCTTGCGTAAGATTAAACGCTTCATGGAAGATGAGGAAAATCTATCCAAATCTTCACAGAAAATCATGAAGTCACAACAGGAAAGAAGAAAGGAGGAGGGTTTATGATAACGAAAATGAAAAAGCTCGTATTCCTGGCTTATCATAAGGAATATGTAAGTTTCTTAGACAGTCTTCGCGAACTTGGAGTGATTCATATTGTAGAAAAGAAGAAGGATGCGCTTGATGAAGTCGATATACAAGACGATATCAAACTTGCATCTCAACTGACGGCTGCAATTAAAACTCTTGAGCATACCAAATTGCCTGCTAAAGCCATAGTGGTGAAAGATGGCGGTAGTGCTGATAAAGGTTTGGAACTTCTTACTCAGATTGAAGAGATTCAGGCAGAGAATGCCAAACTACAACAGCACATCCAGTCTTATGCTAAAGATGAAGCTGCATTGCAGGTTTGGGGTGATTTCTCACTGGATAATTTAGAAAAACTAAGCCAGGCAGGTTATGCGATTAACTTCTTTACTTGTCCGGTAAGTGCTTATAATGAAGAATGGGATACCAAATATGATGCGATAAAAATTAACGAAGTATCGTCTAAAGTTTATTTCATCACTGTGACGCATTCTGATGTTGAGATTGATATCGATGCAGAGCAGATTAAATTGCCTTCATCGTCTTTGACTCAGCTATCTGAGCTTCGCACTGAAGCCGATCAGGCTTTATTGAAGAACGATGAAACACTTGTGGACATGGCTTTGAATGATGTTCCTTCGCTTAAAGCTGCATTGTATGAAGTTCAGCAGAAACTGGATTTCTCGAAAGTAGTGATGAGCACAGAACAGATGGCCGGTGATAAACTGATGCTTCTCGAAGGCTGGATGCCTGCCCGTAGTGCCGATGCCGTTCAGGGTTTTCTGAATGAATCACATGTGTACTACCAGGTGAGCGATCCTACGCCGGAAGATAATGTACCTATCGAACTGAGCAATAAAGGTTTCTTCTCATGGTTCGAGCCGATATGTAAACTTTACATGTTGCCGCGCTACAATGAGCTTGACCTTACACCATTCTTTGCCCCATTCTTTATGATCTTCTTTGGTCTGTGTCTGGGCGATTCTGGTTATGGTTTGTTCCTGTTTACAGGTGCTACATTGTTCCGCATCTTTAAGAAGAATCTTTCGCCATCAACGAAATCGATTTTATCGTTGGTGCAGATTCTGGCGGTGTCGACATTCTTCTGTGGTCTGCTGACCGGTACATTCTTTGGTGCTAATCTTTATGATTTGCATTGGCCATGGATTAAGAAGATGGAAAGTGTGATTCGTCTGGACAACAATCAGATGTTCGAACTTTCATTGCTTTGCGGTGTAGTTCAAATTCTGTTTGGTATGGTATTAAAAGCGGTTAATCAGACTATTCAGTTTGGATTTAAATATGCGCTTTCTACTATCGGATGGATTATCCTGCTGGTATCTACCGGATTCTCTGCTGTATTCCCACACATCTTACCGATGTTTGGCACAATACATCTTATTATTCTTGGTGTAGCAGCTATCGGAATCTTCTTCTTTAATAGTCCGGGTAAAAACATCTTCCTGAACATCGGTTTAGGTTTCTGGGATTCATACAATATGATTACAGGTCTTTTAGGAGATATCCTGTCATATGTTCGTCTGTTTGCCCTTGGCCTTTCGGGTGGTATCCTTGCTGGAGTATTCAATAGTCTTGCAAAGGGTATGAGTCCTGATAATGCTATTCTCGGACCGATCGTTATGGTGTTGATTTTCCTTATCGGTCATGCCATCAATATGTTTATGAATGTGCTTGGTGCAATGGTACACCCAATGCGTCTGACATTCGTTGAATTCTTTAAAAATGCCGGCTATGAAGGCGGTGGTAAAGAATACAAACCCTTTAAAAAATAAATCATTAAGTAATTAAGTAAAAACTAAAAATAAAATTTGAAATTATGGAATTAAATTTGTTTCTAGCCTATATAGGCATCGCAGTTATGGTTGGATTGTCGGGTATTGGTAGTGCTTATGGTGTAACTATCGCGGGTAATGCAGCTATTGGCGCACTTAAGAAAAACGATTCTGCATTTGGTAACTTCCTTGTACTTACCGCTCTTCCTGGTACACAGGGTCTTTATGGTTTCGCAGGCTACTTTATGTTTCAGACTATCTTCGGAATCTTAACTCCAGATATTACAGCTATTCAGGGTGCTGCTGTACTTGGTGCAGGTATCGCTCTTGGTATCGTTGCTTTGTTCTCTTCAATCCGTCAGGGCCAGGTTTGTGCTAACGGTATCGCTGCAATCGGACAAGGTCACAACGTATTCGGTAACACACTGATCCTTGCTGTATTCCCTGAGCTTTATGCGATCGTTGCTCTTGCTGCTACTTTCTTGATCGGTAGTGCATTAGTATAAGATATAACAGATCCGATCTGTTTAAAGAAAGGCTATCCTGATTCATTCGGGATAGCCTTTTTTATTTCCTAAATTTTTTGTCAGCGGAACATGGTCTCAATACAATATGCATTTAGCCATTGTGCATTTCTCCAATATTTCGATTCTTTGCATGGGAAACAATATTTTAGTACGGTTTTTAATTTACTGATGCCCTTATTAGCAGCAGAATGATCATTTTTGTTCTATAGGAAAGTATTAGTCATAACATTGACTAGTTCTGTAATATATACAGGATATTGATGATGATTGAATATTAATAATTACTCCAGGATCAATATCTTTTTTAGATGCTCTGCACTTTAATAGAAATCATAGAAAATGAAAGTTGTTTTTTTCCATTAAGAAATATAGAGATTTCCAATCATAAATCATTAATCCCAAAAGATAAGAATACTGATAATAATATAAAAGCAAAGCCGCTCCGGACAACTCCGAGGCGGCTTCTAATTAATTAACCCATACAACATTCCGTGACCGAAATCATCGAAATTCTCTATTAATTCAATTCGATAACCAATGATTCGCGTGGAGCCATTTGCAGTTTATCATTTAGAATTATTTTTTTACCAGTTAAAACATCAGTTCCGGATGTTTCTCCTTTTAATACTTCCTTATAGAATGATAATGGAACAGTTGTTTCCTCATCAGTACCATTTAGCATTACAAATACGGTTTTTCCATCGAGTTGGCGGGCATAGGCATAAACGCCGTTTTGTGGCATAAACTGCACCATATCGCCTTTAGCAATTACATCATTTCCTTTACGCCAGTTCAGAAGAGTTTTGAAGAATTCATAAGATTCATTCTGTTGTGGTGTACGTCCTTCGGCAGTAAAGGCCGATACCTCATCGCCATTCCAACCGCCGGGAAAATCTTTACGTACATAGCCATCGCTCTGTGCTTTCACGCCATTCATCATGATTTCAGTACCATAGTATAATTGTGGTGTACGGCGAGTAGTTAGTAGGATAGTAGCTGCCTGTTTCAACATTGGCAAGTTATTACCTTCTTCAAGGAAGCGGTCGGTATCGTGGTTTTCAATGAAAGCCAGTACATTCGAAGGATCCGGATATAGATAATCATATACGAAATTGCTGTAAACACGGTCCAGACCTTTGAACCAGGTTTCAGTTTGCTCATTTTTAGCTGTATTAATCTTATCGAAGAAACTAAAATCCATTACCGATTTCAGGTTACTGTTTTTCGGTGCCGATAATTTAGAATCTTTCTGCCACCAAGCCGTATAAGCAGGTTCAGTTACCCAGGTTTCACCTACGGTATTGAAGTTAGGATATTCCTCGTTCAGTTCTTTCATCCAGTTGCTCATGGCATCATAGTCAGCATACGGATAAGTATCCATACGAATACCATCGATATCGGCAAACTCAATCCACCAGAAACTGTTTTGACGAAGATAGTTATATACATGAGGATTCTTTTGATTCAAGTCTGGCATTGATGGAACGAACCAGCCATTCGTCATCTGATCGAAATCATATTGCGAACGATAAGGATCAACCAATGGAGTCAATTTGAAAGAAGTCTGTTTGAAGTTATTCTCATAATCGGGATAATTGAAGAAATCTTTCGAAGGCATATCTTTAATCCATGGGTGTTCAAAGCCATTGTGGTTAAAGATCATATCCATTACGATTTTCAGATCATTATCGTGAGCTTTTGCAATGAGTTGCTGATACTCTTCATTGGTACCAAAGCGTGGATCAACTTTATAATAATCGGTAGTGGCATATCCATGGTACGAACCGCCTTCCATATTGTTTTCCAGAACCGGAGTAAACCACAAGGCAGTTACACCTAAGTCTTTAAAATAATCCATGTTTTGTTCGATACCTGCAAGGTCACCACCATGACGAGCATTCGGATCATTACGGTCTATTTTGTAAGGAGACATACTTGCAATCTGATCGTTGGCCGGATTACCATTGGCAAAGCGGTCGGGCATCAACAGGTAAAGTGCATCAGATGAGTCGAAACCCATGCGTTCGCTTCCTGCTTTTGCACGCTGTTTCAATTCATATTCTTTTACCAACTTCTTCTTCCCTATGGTAAAAGTGATAGGGAAAGTACAAGCTTTCACGGTAGGATCGATGTGCAAATAAACAATAAGATAATTATTGCTTTCCAACTTCACCGTACTACTCAGACTGATGCCGGGATAGTTTACCGATACTGAAGCATCACCAATATTATTACCATAGATGAAAAGTTGCAGTTCAGGGTTTTTCATTCCGGCATACCAAAAGGGCGGATCTATTTTATCAATGTTCACCGTCGCGAAGATTTTTAAAGAAAATAGCACCATGCCGATAAAAAATAAAATTTGTTTCATGATATTAGTTAGTTATTATAGGATTTTTCAGATGCTAATATAATGTTTTTATCTCAGACTGTTAACGGGTTTTAATTAGGTGGTTTTATATATTTATGCAAACGTTTTCGAGTAAGTATAATAGGGTTATTCAGGGCAAAAAGAACATTTTGAGAATCCTTTAAAAAATAGAAGGATACCAAAATAGTTAAATGAAAGGATAAATGTATATTTGCGGCGAAAATCAGAGTGTCAGAAAAGCTTATTTTCGATAATTATGCTTACAGTTTTATATCTAAAATGTCAAAAAGAAAGGTGTATGAGAAGATATGATGTTTAAATATAAAATTTAAGCTTAAATATTGCGCTATATCCGTCTATTTTCTATCTTTACGGCATTGCTGATTTTTTATTAATTGATTTGTCCTAACATCTAAACAAATAATATCATGACTTTAACAGAACGTTTTTTGAAGTATGTAACATTCGATACGATGTCTGATGACTCTACGCAGGTTACACCAAGTACTCCGGGCCAGATGGTTTTCGCTCAATTTCTGAAATCAGAATTAGAAGCATTGGGACTGGAAGAAATTTCACTGGATGAAAATGGTTATTTATTCGCTACTTTACCGGCAAATATTGATAAAAAGGTTCCGGTAATTGGTTTCATTGCCCATCTCGATACAAGTCCGGATATGTCTGGTAAAGATGTGAAACCACGCATCGTGGCATCTTATGATGGAAAAGATATCACACTGAACGATAAGACTCATGTCGTTTTGAGTCCGAAACAATTCCCTGAATTGCTGAACCATAAAGGCGAAGATCTGATTGTTACCGATGGAACAACACTTCTTGGTGCCGATGATAAAGCAGGTATTGCAGAAATCATCACCGCTATTGAATATCTGAAAAATCATCCTGAAATAAAGCATGGAAAGATTCGTATCGCTTTCAATCCAGATGAGGAAATCGGTCTTGGTGCTCACAAATTCGATGTAGAGAAATTTGGTTGCGAATGGGCTTACACCATTGACGGTGGTGAAGTAGGCGAGCTTGAATTCGAAAACTTCAATGCTGCCGGAGCTAAAATTATCTTCAAAGGTCGCAACGTGCATCCCGGTTATGCAAAGCATAAAATGATCAATTCAATTCGTGTGGCTAATCAGTTCATCTCGATGCTTCCACGCCACGAAACTCCCGAACATACGGAGGGTTACGAAGGATTCTATCATCTTATCGGTATACAGGGTACTGTTGAAGAAACTGTTGTAACTTATATTGTTCGCGATCATGACCGTACACGTTTTGAAGGTCGTAAACGCGAACTGGCTCATCTTGTGCGCAAAATCAATGCGGAATACGGACAAGAAGTGGCTATCCTTGAATTGAAAGATCAATACTACAATATGCGCGAAAAAGTAGAGCCGGTAATACATATTATCAATACGGCTTTCGAAGCTATGGAAGCTGTTGGCGTACAACCAAACGTAAAACCTATTCGCGGGGGTACAGACGGTGCGCAGCTTTCGTTCAAGGGTTTACCTTGTCCTAATATTTTTGCAGGTGGAGTCAACTTCCATGGCCGTTTCGAGTTTATTCCTGTGCAAAGCATGGAGAAAGCCGTTAAGGTGATTGTAAAGATAGCAGAACTGGTTCAGGAGAAAGCATAACCCGTTTGCTGGCAAAGGCTTAAGAAGTTTTTGCCAAGCCTTTGGCAAGACATTGCCAAGCCTTGTGCAACAAATTGCCAAAGGCTTGGCAATAAAACCTGTTTAAATGAATACGACTTTAACAATTTAATAATCAATATATGAAAACGACTCCGTTTACCGGTAAACACATAGAACTGGGTGCAAAAATGCACGAATTTGCCGGTTACAATATGCCTATAGAGTATAAAGGTATCATCGACGAGCATCTTAATGTATGCAATGCTGTTGGTGTTTTCGATGTATCGCATATGGGCGAATTCTGGGTGAAAGGTCCTAACGCACTGGCTTTTCTGCAGAAAGTAACTTCTAACAATGTAGCAGCACTTACACCGGGTAAGGTTCAGTATACTTGCTTCCCGAATGATAAAGGAGGTATTGTCGACGACCTTTTGGTTTATCACTATGAGCAGGATAAATATATGCTCGTTGTAAATGCATCGAATATAGAGAAAGACTGGAACTGGTGTGTGAAAAATAATACCGAAGGGGCAATCCTTGAAAATTCTTCTGATAACATCGCACAGCTGGCAGTGCAGGGACCAAAAGCTATCGAAGTATTGCAGAAACTTACTCCGCTGAATCTTTCGGAAATTCCTTACTATACTTTTAAAGTAGGCGAACTGGCCGGTGTAAAAGATGTGATTATCTCGAACACAGGTTATACAGGTGCAGGTGGTTTCGAATTGTATTTCTATCCGGCTGATGCCGATAAGATTTGGAATGCCATTTTCGAAGCAGGAGCAGAATTTGGTATTCAACCCATCGGACTTGGTGCCCGCGATACTTTGCGTCTTGAAATGGCTTTCTGTCTGTATGGCAACGATATCGACGATACGACTTCTCCTATCGAGGCCGGACTTGGATGGATTACTAAGTTCCCCGAAGGTAAGAACTTTATTAATCGCCCTGAAATTGAACGTCAGAAAAACGAAGGTACAACACGCAAGCTGGTTGCTTTCGAAATGATCGATCGGGGTATTCCACGTCATGGCTATGAACTCTTCAACGCTGCAGGCGAGAAAATCGGGGTAGTAACCTCGGGAACGATGTCTCCTACCCGTAAAATTGGTATTGGTATGGGATATGTTACTCCTGAAAACGCTAAACTTGGAACCGAAATCTATATTGATGTGCGTGGCCGTAAGCTGAAGGCACAAGTGGTTCGCCCTCCATTCCGAAAATAAGACTAATATTCTTTTTAGATAAACATAGTTCTGCTATCGACCTGAAAAACGGTCAGATGGCAGAACTTTTTTTGTGTATGGGCTAACAATATCTTTTTAGATTCGTTAACTTTGTAGAGATAAATCCCAAAAAGCTGATATTCTTATGTCCCATTTGCCCACGCTGATTGCCGACCTTGCCCTGATTCTGTTAAGTGCCGGCCTGATGACGCTACTTTTCAAAAAGCTGAAACAACCACTTGTTTTAGGCTATATTGTTGCCGGTTTCCTGGCAAGTCCGCATTTTACATTTACACCTTCTGTTATCGATGAAGCCAATATCAAGATATGGGCAGAGATTGGTGTTATCTTCCTTTTGTTTGCACTCGGATTGGAATTCAGTTTCAAGAAACTGGTCAAGGTGGGTGGAGCAGCCATCATTGCGGCGTGTACCATCATCTTTTGTATGCTGCTGGTAGGTGTAGGAGTAGGACTCGCTTTTGGCTGGAAACAAATGGATTGTCTGTTTCTTGGGGGGATGATTGCTATGTCGTCTACCACTATTATCTATAAAGCTTTCGACGATCTCGATATGAGCAAAAAACATTTTGCCCGGCTTGTATTGAGCATACTTATTATTGAAGATATTCTGGCGATTGTGCTTATGGTAGTACTTTCCACAATGGCTGTCAGCAGTAATTTCGAAGGCACTGAAATGATTTTGAGTATCGGTAAATTAGTATTCTTCCTCATTCTTTGGTTCGTGGTGGGCATCTATCTGATTCCTCTTTTACTGAAATATTGCCGCAAACTGATGAACAGCGAAACCCTGTTAATCGTATCGCTTGCCCTCTGCTTTGGTATGGTGGTAGTTGCCGATACAGTTGGTTTTTCTGCTGCATTAGGAGCGTTTATCATGGGGTCAATTCTTGCCGAAACCGTAGAGGCAGAATCTATTGAGCATATCGTTAAACCGGTGAAAGATTTGTTTGGCGCAATCTTCTTTGTATCGGTCGGAATGATGGTTGATCCGGTAATGATTGGTGTCTATATCGGTCCGATTATTGCCGTAACCTGTGCCGTAATTTTCGGGCAGGCTACCTTTGCCACTTTCGGCGTATTGCTTGCCGGTAAACCCCTGAAAACGGCCATGCTGTGTGGTTTTAGTCTCACGCAGATCGGAGAATTTGCCTTTATCATTGCTTCATTAGGGGTAGCACTCAATGTAACAAGCTCTTTCCTTTATCCTATTGTAGTGGCGGTGTCGGTGATTACCACATTCCTCACTCCTTATATGATACGTATTGCCGGACCGGCATCGGAATATGTAGACCGTAAACTTCCGCTTTCTTGGCGCAACTTCCTGACAAGATATTCTTCAGGTTCGCAAACTGTAAACCGTGAGAATCTTTGGCGTAAATTGCTTTTTGCCTTATTCCGCATTGTGGTGGTTTACTCGATCCTTAGCATTGCCATTATCTTTATCTCTTTCAGGTGGTTTGCCCCCTTCTTACGCGAAAATATCGGTGATTTCTGGGGTTCGCTGATTGCAGTGATTATTACAATTCTTTTCATATCGCCCTTTATGCGTGCCATTATGATAAAGAAAAACCATTCTGTGGAATTTACTACATTGTGGAATGATCATCGGTCTAACCGTGCCCCATTGGTGGCTACCATTGTATTGCGCATCGTTATTGTTATCACTTTCGTCATGTTCATTATTGCCGGACTCATTAAAGCATCTATCGGACTTATGATTGGTATTACCATATTGGTTGTTGTCGTAATGATCGGATCGCGCACCCTGAAACGTCAATCCATTCTGATAGAGCGGCGCTTTTTTCAGAACCTTCGTTCGCGCGATGTCCGTGATGAATATCTTGGTGCCAAAAAGCCGTCGTACGCCGGCAGTCTTCTGACTCACGATTTGCACTTAGCCGATTATGAAATACCGGGTGAATCGGAGTTTGCCGGCAAAACACTGATGGAGTTAAATCTGGCCAATCACTATGGTGTACATGTGACCTCTATTTTGCGTGGAAGAAAACGCATAAATATTCCTGGTGGCCGAATTGCACTATATCCTTATGATAAGATTCAGGTGATTGGTACCGATGAACAATTGACACGTTTCGCCGCAGTGATGGAAGAGGGGGCAAAAGAAGATTTTGATAAATATGAAAAGCAAGAAATGATTTTGAAGCAACTGATGATTGATGCTGATTCTCAACTACAGGGAAAAACATTAAAAAGTTCAGGAATACGCGATAAGTACAGATGTTTTATTGCTGCAGTTGAAAGAGAGAACAATATGCTGATGACACTCGATGTAAATACTCCTTTTGAGGAAGGCGATGTGCTGTGGATTGTGGGTGAGAAAGATAATGTTTATCAGCTTTTAGGCAATAAGAAATAGCAATTATGCCAGTATACTAAAAAAGCGTTCAGTCCGGAGTATTCTCCTCGCTGAACGCTTTTTACTTATTTAAGCATCAAATATAGTCATTAATAGGCTTCTGCATGCACACCTTTTACAGCACGACCGCTCGGATCGTTTTGTCCCTGGAATGATGCATCCCATGCCAAAGCTTCGGCAGTAGAGCAGGCCACACTTGGTACACTTGGTACACTACGGGCAGCGCTTTCGCTTGGGAAAAATTCTTCGAATATTGAGCGATAATAATATTCCTCTTTATTCATCGGCGTATTAATCGGAAATCTTTCGGCAGCGGCAGCCATTTGTTCATCGCTTACAGCTGCAACTGCTACTTCTTTTAAAGTATCAATCCAACTATAACCAACGCCATCACTAAACTGCTCTTTCTGACGCCATGCTACACTTTCGGGCAACATATCTTCGAATGCTTCGCGTACAATTTTCTTTTCGATAGTAGTACCCGGCGCCATCTTAGCTTCTGGATTGGTACGCATTGCTACATCAAGAAACTCTTTGTCGAGGAAAGGCACGCGACCTTCAACGCCCCAGGCAGAAAGACTCTTATTAGCACGAAGACAATCGTAAAGATGCAGCTTAGAAAGTTTGCGCACTGTTTCTTCGTGGAATGCCTGTGCGTTTGGCGCTTTGTGGAAATAAAGATAACCACCGAAGATTTCGTCAGCACCTTCGCCGCTCAATACCATTTTAATACCCATCGATTTGATAACACGGGCCAATAAATACATAGGGGTAGAGGCACGAATGGTTGTTACATCGTAAGTTTCTACAAAATATATCACATCACGAATAGCATCCAAACCTTCCTGAATGGTATAATTAATCTCGTGATGCACAGTTCCGATATGTTCGGCTACTTCGCGAGCTTTGATTAAGTCCGGTGCATCTTTTAATCCCACTGCAAACGAGTGTAACTGTGGCCACCAGGCTTCGCTTTTACCGTCAGTTTCGATACGCATCGATGCATACTTTTTGGCAACAGCCGATATTACTGATGAGTCGAGTCCGCCACTAAGCAAAACTCCATAAGGCACATCACTCATTAGCTGTCGCTGAACAGCATCTTCTAATGCATCGTGAATAGCTTCAACACTGCTTTCATTATCTTTAACAGCATCATATTCCATCCAGTCGCGTTTGTACCATTTCTTCATTACGCCTTCTTTGCTATAGAAGTAATGTCCGGGTAAGAAGGGTTCATATCGTTCGCAAAAGCCTTCAAGAGCTTTTAATTCGCTGGCAAAATAAACTTTACCATCAGCATCATAACCAATATACAATGGAATAACGCCTATCGGATCTCTGGCAATAAGAAACTCATCACGTTCCTCATCATAAAGTGCGAAAGCAAAGATTCCACTTAAATCTTCCAGAAAATCAATTCCTTTATCTTTGTAAAGAGCCAAAATTACTTCGCAATCGCTGCCAGTCTGAAATTCATAAATGCCGTCATATTTGCTTCGAATATCACGGTGATTATAGATCTCGCCATTTACAGCAAGGATTTGTTTACCATCTGGAGAGTAGAGCGGTTGGCCGCCACTTTTAGGGTCTACGATCGAAAGTCTTTCGTGAGCTAGAATTGCACTGCCGCCACAATAAATGCCGCTCCAGTCCGGACCGCGGTGACGAATTTTTTGTGCCATGCGTAGTGCTTTCTTCCTGAGTTCAGGAGTTTGCTCTTTTATATTGAAAATGCCTGCAATTCCACACATAATAGAGATAGTTTAAAAGGTAAATAATTAAGTTTAGAGTCAGATAATCTCCGGTAGCATTTACTGTAAAAGTAAAGCTGCCGGAGATTACTTTATTTTTTGGGTTTGATTATTTGTTTAAGAATGTATTAATATCGGCTGCTATTCTGCGTGCATCAGCCATAGCTCTTACTACAAGACTTGCACCAAGGGCAGCATCACCTGCTACAAATACATTATCTGCATATTTAGGATGTTCAGTTTTTAAGAAACCCATCGCCAGTAAAACCATATCTGCATCGATAATCTCTTTCTTTCCTGTTGGCTGCATAGTAGAGCGACCACCATCTTTTGCGGGGATCCATTCTACTTCCTCAACTTCAACACCTGTAACTTTACCGTTCTTGCCAATAAATTTGTTAGACGCAAGTGCCCAGCGACGAGTACACCCTTCTTCGTGGCTCGAAGTAGTTTTCAGAACCACCGGCCATGTTGGCCATGGAGTAGCAGGATTATGTCCAACCGGTGGCTGTGGCATAATCTCAATCTGTGTTACTTGTGTTGCTCCATGACGGACACTTGTACCGATACAGTCAGAGCCAGTATCACCACCACCGATTACCAAAACTTTCTTGCCTTTTGCATTAACTAATTGGTCTTTCGGAATGGTAATACCATCTAACAAGCGATTTTGTTGTGCCAGCATTTCAAGCGCCAGGTGAATACCTTTTAGTTCACGGCCCGGGATAGGCAGATCGCGTGCAGTTTCGGCACCTGTGCAAAGTGCATAGGCATCAAAACCTTCAGGTAGCTTTTTCAAATCTACATCTACACCCATTTCGAAAATGATGCCTTCTTCTTTCAGAAGTTTCATTCTACGGTCGATGATGTTCTTGTTAAGTTTGAAGTTAGGAATACCATAGCGCAACAAACCTCCGGGAGCTTCAGCTTTATCGAAGATTGTCACTAAATAGCCCATTTGGTTCAATTGATTAGCAACTACCAGTCCGGCAGGACCGGCACCGATTACAGCCACTTTTTTACCTTTGCGCACAGGAATGTGAGGAGTAACATATCCTTCGCGGAAAGCAGCTTCAACGATAGCAGCTTCGTTTTCGCGGATAGTTACAGGTTCTTCGCAAGACAATTTCAAAACACAGCTCTTTTCGCAAAGTGCCGGACAAATACGTCCGGTAAACTCTGGAAAGTCGCAGGTTTCGGAAAGAACTTCGTAAGCTTCTTTCCATTTACCTTTATATAAATAATCCTGCCATTCAGGTTGCTTGTTGCCCAGCGGACAAGCCCAGTGGCAAAAAGGAACACCACAATCCATACAGCGTGATGCCTGAAGTTTTCTGTCATTCATGTTGAGTGTTTGCTCAACTTCACCATAGTCGGTTATGCGTTCGTGAACGGGGCGATAACCGGCCTCCTTACGGTGTATATTTAAAAATGCTTTAGGATCTCCCATTTTTCTTTAGTCTTTAAGTTGGTTAGTAATCACGTTGCATGTCAGCAATTTTT
This sequence comes from uncultured Bacteroides sp., assembly GCA_947074195.1. GTDB lineage: Bacteria > Bacteroidota > Bacteroidia > Bacteroidales > Bacteroidaceae > Bacteroides. The sequence continues at coordinate 11,029 of CAMTOS010000032.1, read as the reverse complement.
TGCTGCAACTTTTTCATTTGTTCTTCCTGTAATACCTTCTTGTATTCGATTGGTACAATCTGAATGAACTGGTCTACATAACGACTCCAGTCATCAAGCATTGTACGTGCCAGTTTCGAACCGGTATACAGATAATGCTGGCGAATTAGTTCGTGAAGTTCTTTGCGGTAACTTGCCTCTTCAATAAGCGATAGTTCTACCATTTCCATATTACAGAAATAGTCGAAGTTGCCGTTTTTATTCCAAACATAAGCAACACCACCACTCATACCTGCAGCAAAGTTACGGCCGGTTTCACCAAGTACAACTACACGACCACCGGTCATATATTCGCAACAGTGATCACCAACACCTTCTACCACTACAATAGCACCAGAGTTACGAACTGCAAAGCGTTCGCCAACGCGACCATTAATATATACTTCACCACTTGTAGCACCATAAAGAATAGTATTACCTGCAATGATATTATTTTCAGCTTCGAAATTACTTCTTACCGGAGGCATCACAGAAATGCGTCCCCCGCTAAGACCTTTACCTAAATAGTCATTTGCTTCACCTTCCAGTTTAAAATTAACACCCGGAGTAAGGAAAGCACCGAAAGACTGTCCGGCAGAACCTTTGAACTTCACATTCAAAGTATGTTCCGGCAAACCTTTTTCGCCATATTTTGTAGCGATAGCACCAGAAAGCATTGCACCACAAGCGCGGTCAGTATTTGCAATTGTATATTCAAGCGATACCTCTTTCTGCGATTCAATTGCATCTTGTGCAGCATGAAGAATAGCTACATCTTTTACTGTAGAAATACCGTGATCCTGCTCAGAAACGTTGCGAATAGCAGCATTGCTGTCAACGCGAGCCAGCATTTTGCCAAAATCGATAAGTTGATGTTTCGCACAATCATCAGCAGGTTTTCTTTCAATAAGATCAGTACGGCCGATGATATCATCCAGACGTTCAACACCGATTTCAGCAAGATATTCGCGAACCTCTTCAGCAAGATAATGGAAGAAGTTAATCAAATATTCGCTACGACCTATAAAACGTTTACGTAACTCCGCATTCTGAGTAGCCACACCCACCGGACAAGTATTCATATGACACTTACGCATCATTACACAACCAAGAACGATAAGCGCAGAAGTGGCGAAACCAAATTCCTCGGCACCAAGCATTGCCATCAATACAATATCGCGACCAGTTTTAAGCTGACCGTCTACCTGAAGCATTACTTGTCCGCGCAGACCATTCAAAACCAGAGTCTGTTGTGTTTCACTTAAACCAAGTTCAGGAGAAATACCTGCATAGCGGATAGACGAAGCAGGTGAAGCACCTGTACCACCTTCGGCACCAGAGATAACGATAAGATCGGCTTTAGCTTTAGCAACACCGGCAGCAATAGTACCAACACCACTTTCTGCTACCAGTTTCACGCTGATCTTAGCTCTCGGATTTACATTCTTCAAATCGAAAATAAGCTGAGCTAAATCTTCGATAGAATAAATATCGTGATGTGGAGGAGGAGAGATTAATGAAATACCCGGTATAGAATGACGGGTTTTAGCGATAATCTCATCAACCTTATAACCAGGAAGCTGACCACCTTCACCAGGTTTTGCACCCTGCGCAACCTTAATCTGAATTTCATCTGCATTTACCAGATATTCAGTAGTCACACCGAAACGACCTGAAGCTACTTGTTTGATTGCACTACGCAATGAAGTACCATCTTCACGTGGAGTAAAGCGTTCAGAATCTTCACCACCTTCACCTGTATTACTGCGACCATGAACAGCATTCATCGCAATAGCCATTGCTTCATGAGCTTCTTTACTGATAGAACCATAACTCATGGCGCCTGTTACAAAGCGGCGCATGATGCTTTCTACCGGTTCTACCTTATCAATGCTGATAGGATTGCGTTTAAAGCCTAGGAAGTCGCGAAGGAAGATAGGTGCCTGTTTATTATCTACAAGCGAAGAATATTCCTTGAATTTTTTATAGCTACCTAAACGTGTAGCCAGTTGAAGTGTACTGATTGTTTCCGGATTCCAGGCATGTTCTTCACCTTTCTTACGGAAATTGTAAGTACCTTTATTTACAAGTTTCTGTTTTTCTTTTTCAGTTTTGAAGCCATTAGCATGCATTGCAATTGCATCGTTAGCAACTTCATCCAGGCGAATACCGCTGATTTTTGAGTTTAATCCGCCAAAATAAGCATTACTCAACTCCTCGCTTAAACCAACAGCTTCAAAGATTTTTGCGCCTCGGTAGGAACGAATTGTACTAATACCCATCTTACTCATGATCTTAAACAGACCTTTACAGATGGCTTTGATATAATTCTTCTGCGCAGTAGCATAATCTAACTGAATTTCCTTTTCAGCAATAAGTTTATCGAGAATTGCAAAAGCCATATAAGGATTGATGGCACTTGCACCAAAGCCAAGTAATAATGCAGCGTGCATTACCTCGCGAATTTCACCACTCTCTACGATCAAGGCAGTCTGTACACGTTTTCCTACAGAAATCAGGTGATGATGAACAGCACTTACTGCAAGAAGCGAAGGAATTGCTGCATGTTTTTCATCCACATTACGGTCGGTAAGGACGATGTAGTTTACACCCTCTGTAACAGAATTTTCAGCCTGTTTGCAAAGTTCCGTAAGCGCCTCCTGTAAACCTGCTTTACCTTTTTCAACTTCGAAAACCATAGGAAGTTTAATCGTGTTGAAACCTTTGTAGCGGATATTACATAGAATATCCAACTGGGCATTCGTCAGGATTGGATGATTCAAACGCACCATTTTACAATGGCTCTCATCCGGAGTAAGAATATTTTTACCAACAGCACCAATAAACTCGCTAAGTGACATTACCAGTTCTTCACGAATAGGATCGATAGGAGGGTTGGTCACCTGTGCAAATTGCTGGCGGAAGTAGTTATATAATAATTGTGGTTTATCGCTCAATACTGCAAGTGGAGTATCATTACCCATCGAATGAATAGGCTCAGCTCCGGTTGCAGCCATCGGTGCTATCACTTTCTCAACATCTTCTTTAGAGTAATCGAAAGTATGAAGCATCTTATCATAATTTGGCAAACTCTGCGATACCTTACGACCAGTTTTCAATTCATCAAGGTCTATACGGTTAGTTGCCAGCCATGTGCGGTAAGGATGTGCATCAGCAAGCTCTTTTTTCAGTTCGCCATCATAGTAGATTTCACCTTTTTCAGTATCTACCATAAGGATCTTACCAGGCTGAAGACGACCTTTTTCTTTGATGTCAGATGGTTCGAAATCCATTACACCAACCTCACTGGCTACTACCATCATATCATTTTTGGTAATCAGATAGCGTGCAGGACGCAAACCGTTACGGTCGAGCATACCACCGGCAAAGCGACCATCACTGAATAGCAATGCAGCAGGACCATCCCATGGTTCCATCAGGATAGAATGATACTCATAGAAAGCCTTCAGATCTTCGCTGATCGGATTTTTCTCATTGAAAGATTCTGGTACAAGCATTGCCATTGCGTGTGGCAGACTTAAACCAGACATTGTCAGGTATTCAAGAACGTTGTCGAGTGAAGCACTATCACTCATTCCCGGCTGTACGATAGGGCGAATATCTTTTATAGGACCCAAAACCGGATTAGACAACACACTTTCACGTGCTTCCATCCAGCCACGATTACCACGAATTGTGTTAATCTCACCATTATGAGCAAGGATACGGAAAGGTTGTGCCAATCCCCATGTAGGGAAAGTATTTGTACTAAATCGAGAGTGAACCAATGCCAGACCACTGGTGAAATAACTATTCGTTAAATCGGGGAAATAATTGCGGAGCTGCATTGAAGAAAGCATTCCTTTATATACAATATTTTTAGTAGATAAAGAAACAATATAGAAATCATTACGTGCAGGAATCGAAGAATTTCTGATTCTGTTCTCGATTCTTTTACGAATAAGATAAAGCTTAATATTAGCAGAGTCTGTATCAGTGAATCCTGTAATAAAGATTTGTTTAATTTCAGGTTCTGTTGCTAAAGCCGATTCACCTAAAATTTCAGGACAAGTTGGTACATTGCGTAAATGCATCAATGTTAAACCTTCTTTCTCTATTTCCTCTATGATGATACTCAGGATTTCGCCCTGATCTTTTGAACTTTTTGGAAGAAAAAGAAGTCCGGTACCATATTTACCTTTTTCAGGTACAGGAATACCTTGTAATAAAATAAATTCATGAGGAATCTGAAGCATGATACCTGCACCGTCACCGGTTTTATTATCGGCGCCTTCTGCACCACGATGGCGCATGTTTTCGAGTACCTTAAGGGCTGCTTCAACGATTTCATGAGATTTACTTCCCTGAATATTCACAATCATACCAACGCCACAAGCGTCGTGTTCGTTTGCGGCATCATACAACCCGAATTGCTGAGGTTGTCGCTGATAAGACAGCTCTTTTGTTTCGTTGTTAAAAAGTTCTCTTTTTTTCATTCTGTTTAGCTTTATAATCTTATAATACCTATTTTTTCTGTCATAATGATTTGCAAAAATATGAAAATATGTTCATTTTGATACAAATAATGTTTCATTTAAACAAAAAACATTATAATTAAGATTTATTAATGTAGCGATATGTCATATAAACTGCTGCAAATCTAATAAAAAGAAAGGATACTGCCTAAAAAAGTGATAAATTAAAATGGTTAATCTCGTGAGAGGTTGGCTGATATAGTCATTTTGGGGTGTGTTATGTCATAGTGATTAAATAAAATAGTAACATTTAATCTATTGGTTAGCGCTTTCCAAAGCATTATTTATGTATATTTGCACCGAAAAACGTCAAAATTTAATAATTATGTGTGGTATTGTAGGTTATATTGGGAGAAAAGATGCTTATCCGATTCTTATAAAAGGCTTGAAGCGATTAGAATATCGTGGATATGATAGTGCGGGTGTAGCGTTAATTAATGCGGATAATCAGCTGAATGTTTACAAGGCAAAAGGAAAAGTAAGTGAGCTTGAGAATTTTGCTGAACAAAAAGATACATCAGGGACTATTGGTATTGCTCATACTCGTTGGGCTACTCATGGTGAGCCCTGTTCGGCTAATGCCCATCCACATTACTCATCAACCGAAACATTGGCATTGATTCACAATGGCATCATTGAGAATTATGCCTCATTAAAAGAAAAGTTACAGGAAAAAGGATATGAATTTAAAAGTAGTACTGATACTGAGGTTTTAGTACAGCTTATTGAATATATAAAAGTCACAAACAATCTTGATCTTCTTACTGCAGTTCAGTTGGCATTGCGCGAAGTTATCGGTGCTTATGCCATCGCTGTGCTTGAGAAAGATCATCCAGAACAGATTATTGCAGCACGTAAAAGTAGTCCGCTTGTAGTGGGTATCGGTGAAGATGAATTCTTCCTTGCATCTGATGCAACTCCAATTGTAGAATATACTGATAAAGTAGTGTATCTAAAAGATGAAGAGATTGCTGTTATCAACTTTGGCAAAGAATTGAAGGTGGTGAATCTTAACAATGTTGAGAGTACACCAGAAGTGAAGACTGTTGTCATGAATCTTGGTCAGCTTGAAAAAGGAGGTTATCCTCACTTCATGCTGAAAGAAATCTTCGAACAGCCTGATTGTATTAAAGACTGTATGCGTGGCCGTGTAAATATTGAAGGTACTAATGTAGTGCTTTCTGCCGTTATCGACCATAAAGAAAGATTGCTCAAAGCAAAACGTTTTATTTTCGTGGCTTGTGGTACATCATGGCATGCTGCATTGATCGGTAAACAACTTATTGAGAGCTTATGCCGTATTCCGGTTGAAGTAGAGTATGCTTCTGAATTTCGTTACCGTAACCCGGTAATCGATAAAGATGATGTTGTGATTGCCATTTCACAAAGTGGTGAAACAGCCGATACTCTTGCAGCTGTAGAACTGGCAAAAAGCAGAGGTGCCTTTATATATGGTATCTGTAATGCAATTGGTTCTTCAATTCCGAGAACTACTGATACAGGTTCTTATATTCACGTAGGACCCGAGATTGGCGTTGCATCTACTAAAGCTTTTACAGGTCAGGTGACTGTATTGACTATGCTTGCTCTGACTTTAGCGAAAGAGAAAAATACAATCGATGAGAAGACATATTTAGACATTGTTCATGAGCTGAATATGATTCCTGAAAAAATGAAAAAAGTTCTGAAACTGAATGATAAAATCGCAGAATTATCTAAAATATTTACCTATGCGCATAATTTTATCTATCTTGGTCGAGGATATTCATATCCGGTAGCACTTGAGGGTGCGCTGAAACTAAAAGAAATCTCATATATCCACGCTGAGGGCTATCCAGCAGCCGAAATGAAGCATGGACCTATTGCTTTGATCGATGCAGAAATGCCAATTGTGGTTGTTGCAACTAACAATGCGTTATATGAGAAAGTATTGAGCAACATTCAAGAGATTAAAGCTCGTAAAGGCAGGGTAATTGCCGTTGTAAACGAAGGTGATACTGTGATAAGCAAAATTGCCGATTATTGCATCGAATTACCTGAAACTTTAGAATGTCTTGATCCGCTAATTACAACCGTCCCTCTTCAGCTTATGGCATATCATATTGCTGTTTGTAAGGGAATGGATGTCGATCAGCCCCGAAATTTGGCGAAATCGGTAACCGTTGAATAACTTGAATTCTGCAAATTCTGTCTTTTAATGAGGCAGGGTTTGCAGAATTTGAATAAATAAACATTTTATATACTTAATGGAACAATTGAAGCATGAATGCGGTGTAGCAATGATTCGTCTGCTTAAACCGCTGGATTACTACGAAAAAAAGTATGGTACTTGGATGTACGGCCTTAACAAGCTGTATCTGCTGATGGAAAAGCAGCACAACCGCGGACAAGAAGGTGCAGGTTTAGCCTGTGTTAAACTTGAAGCAAATCCTGGCGAGGAGTATATGTTTCGTGAACGTGCGTTGGGTTCTGATGCAATAACAGAAATTTTCGAGTCTGTACAAAACAACTTTAAAGGGCTTACTAAAGAGCAAATGCACGACCCTGAATTTGCTAAGAAAGTCCTTCCTTTTGCCGGCGAAGTACTTATGGGGCATTTGCGCTATTCTACTACTGGTCGCACTGGTATCTCTTTCGTTCACCCTTTCTTAAGAAGAAACAACTGGCGTGCTAAGAATCTGGCATTATGCGGTAACTTTAACATGACTAATGTTGATGAAACTTTTGCCCGCATTACTGCCATTGGTCAACATCCCCGCAAATATGCCGATACATATATTATGTTAGAGCAGGTAGGACACCGTCTTGACCGTGAAGTTGAACGTTGTTTCAATCTTGCCGAAGCCGAAGGCCTTACCGGAATGGATATCACTCACTATATTGAAGATAAGATTGATCTTGCCAATGTTTTGCGTAGTTCCAGCAAAGAGTGGGATGGTGGTTATGTTATTTGTGGTCTGAATGGTAGCGGTGAATCGTTTGCTATTCGCGATCCATGGGGTATTCGTCCTGCATTCTGGTATCAGGATGATGAAGTAGCCGTTCTGGCTTCTGAGCGTCCGGTTATTCAGACAGCATTCAATGTTTCAGTCGAAAACATTAAAGAACTTCAGCCTGGTCAGGCGCTTCTTATAAATAAAGAAGGAAAAGTAAAAACTTCTCAAATTATTAAACCACGCGAACGCAAAGCTTGTTCTTTTGAACGTATCTACTTCTCTCGCGGTAGTGATGTGGATATCTATAAAGAAAGAAAGCTGTTAGGCGAGAAGTTGGTTCCATATATTCTTAAAGCGGTCAACAACGATCTTGATCATACAGTATTTTCGTTTATTCCAAATACAGCTGAGGTAGCTTTCTACGGAATGCTCGAAGGTTTGGATAATTATCTGAACGAATCAAAAATACGCGAGATTGCTGCTTTAGGTCATAATCCTAATCTGGATGAACTGAATAAGATTCTTGCGAAACGTATTCGTAGCGAAAAGGTAGCGATTAAAGACATTAAGCTGCGTACTTTCATTGCCGAAGGTAATAGCCGTAATGACCTTGCTGCTCACGTTTATGATATTACTTACGGAAGCATCGTTCCTAATGTAGATAATCTGGTAGTGATTGATGACAGTATCGTTCGTGGTACTACACTTCGCCAGAGTATCATCAGCATTCTCGATCGTTTGAATCCGAAGAAGATTGTTATTGTAAGTTCATCGCCTCAGGTTCGTTATCCTGATTATTATGGAATCGATATGGCGAAGATGAGCGAGTTTATCGCTTTCAAAGCAGCTATCGAATTGCTGAAAGATCGCGATATGAAAGATGTGATTGCATCGGCTTACCGTAAATCGAAAGATCAGGTGGGTATTCCTAAAGAGCAGATGCAGAACTATGTGAAAGAAATCTATGCACCTTTTACCAATGAAGAAATTTCGGAAAAGATGGTAGAACTTCTTACTCCTAAGGGTATCAAGGCTAAGGTTGAGATTGTATATCAACCCTTAAGCGGTTTGCACGAATCTTGTCCTAATCATACCGGCGACTGGTATTTTAGCGGCAATTATCCGACGCCTGGTGGCGTGAAGCTTTTAAACGAAGCGTTTATAAACTATATTGAAAAAGTATATCAGTTTTAAATTTATTCTATTATGTGTCAATATGCTAATGTATCAGATCCTGCGTTAATCGAGTGGACGTCTTGATACATTTGCCTATTGGCACATTTTCATATTATATATATCGATGAGAAATGTAACTTTAATCCTTGACGACGGGAGCCGTTTCCATGGCAAGTCGTTTGGTTACGAAAAACCGGTAGCTGGTGAGGTTGTATTTAATACTGCAATGACCGGATATCCTGAAAGTTTAACCGATCCTTCGTATGCCGGACAGTTGATGACTCTTACTTATCCGTTGATTGGTAACTACGGTGTGCCTCCATTTGATAATGATGGCCTGCCTACCTTCATGGAAAGTGATAAGATTCACGCCGAGGCCATTATTGTTAGCGATTATTCTGAGGAATACAGCCACTGGAATGCTGTAGAAAGCCTTGCCGAGTGGTTGAAACGCGAAGGTGTTCCCGGTATTACCGGTATTGATACACGCGAACTGACTAAAGTTTTGCGCGAACATGGGGTGATGATGGGTAAGATCATTTTCGATGATGAACCAAATAATATTCCTGAGGCAGTATACGAAGGAATCAATTATGTGGATAAGGTAAGTTGCAAAGAAGTTATTCGATATAACGAAGGCGAGGGAAAGAAAAAGGTCGTTCTGGTGGATTGTGGTGTGAAAGCCAATATTATTCGCTGCCTGACCAAACGTGATGTTGAGGTTATTCGTGTGCCATGGAATTATGACTTTAACGAACTTGAGTTCGATGCTTTGTTTATCTCAAACGGCCCTGGTGACCCTGATACCTGCGATGCAGCTGTACAGAATATCCGCAAAGCGATGAATAACCCTGAATTGCCAATCTTTGGTATTTGTATGGGTAATCAGTTGCTTTCTAAGGCAGGCGGTGCTAAAATCTACAAACTGAAATATGGTCATCGCAGTCACAACCAGCCTGTGCGTAAAGTTGGCACGAACCGTTGCTTTGTTACTTCTCAGAACCACGGTTATGCAGTAGATAACAATACACTTGGTAACGATTGGGAACCACTGTTTATCAATATGAACGATGGCTCGAATGAAGGGATTAAACACAAAACTAATCCATGGTTCTCTGCTCAGTTCCATCCTGAAGCTGCCAGCGGTCCTACTGATACAGAATTTTTGTTTGATGAATTTGTAAATCTGATTAAATAAGCGTTGATAATGAAAGAAGAAAATATAAAGAAAGTATTGCTCTTAGGTTCAGGTGCACTTAAAATTGGTGAAGCCGGTGAGTTCGACTATTCAGGTTCGCAAGCTCTGAAAGCATTGAAAGAAGAGGGCATTGAAACTATTCTTATCAATCCTAATATTGCGACTGTACAAACCAGCGAAGGTGTTGCCGATCAGATCTACTTCCTTCCTGTGACTCCATACTTCGTAGAGAAAGTAATTCAAAAAGAGAAACCAGATGGCATTATGCTTGCTTTCGGTGGTCAGACTGCACTAAACTGCGGTGTGGAACTTTACAAAGCCGGTTTACTCGAAAAATATAATGTAAAGGTACTTGGTACTCCTGTTCAGGCCATTATCGATACAGAAGACCGTGAACTTTTTGTTGAGAAGTTGAACGAGATTGATGTAAAAACCATCAAGAGTGAAGCGGTAGAAAATGCTGCCGATGCACGTCGTGCGGCTGCTACACTTGGTTATCCGGTAATCGTTCGCGCTGCCTATGCTTTAGGTGGTCTTGGCTCAGGTTTCTGTGATAATGAAGAAGAGCTTAATGTGCTGGTTGAAAAGGCTTTCTCTTTCTCACCTCAAGTATTGGTTGAGAAGTCATTGCGTGGATGGAAAGAGGTAGAATACGAAGTAGTACGCGACCGTTTCGACAACTGTATTACGGTTTGTAACATGGAAAACTTTGACCCGCTGGGTATCCATACCGGTGAGTCCATCGTTATTGCTCCATCGCAAACTTTGACCAACAGCGAGTATCATAAACTTCGCGAACTGGCTATTCGTATTATTCGTCACATCGGTATTGTAGGTGAATGTAACGTACAGTATGCGTTCGACCCTGAGTCAGAAGATTATCGTGTTATCGAGGTTAATGCCCGTTTGAGCCGTTCTTCTGCACTGGCTTCTAAAGCTACCGGTTATCCATTGGCTTTTGTTGCTGCAAAACTTGGTTTGGGTTACGGTCTTTTCGATCTTAAAAACTCGGTAACTAAAACTACAACTGCTTTCTTCGAACCTGCACTTGACTATGTAGTTTGTAAGATTCCTCGTTGGGACCTTGGTAAATTCCACGGTGTAGACAAAGAACTTGGTTCTTCAATGAAGTCTGTAGGTGAGGTGATGGCTATCGGTCGTACTTT